>CP064977.1:300000-600000 GCA_016699465.1 Candidatus Campbellbacteria bacterium
CAGATCGTGGGCCAATTGCTCAGCTTGAGCACGTAACGCCAACACATCGTCCCCATCAAAGGTTATCTGCAACACTAGCTGTGGAATACCGTACCGAAGTATAGAGAGTGCTTCTGATATGTTGTGTATCGCGAGTGAAAAAATATTACGAACTCCAAGACGCTTAATAAATTCCCAAAAAAATCGTAATGCAAGCGTCAGTGTTTTATCATCATATGATTCAAACGTTGTTGGTTTGTGCGCAAGTGTAATTGATACATACCGCTCAAGGTCTTCAATAGAATCAAGAAATACAACAACCATCACAGAGTGCTGATTGGGACGAATAAGCCGAAATGTCGTCTCTGTAATAAGGCCGAGTGTCCCTTGTGAACCAACAAATAACTTTGAGAGATCAAATATGTCGCGTTCTCGATCATAGACACTCCATAAGGCATACCCCGCTGAATTTTTTGAGACCTTCGGGCGAGCCTTTTGAATACTGTCATATGAATCAGTCACCAACGTATACATGTTCCTGTATATATCACCTTCAAAATCTCTCTGGAGTAATTTTATATGAAGTTCATCGTGCGAAAGCGGTCCGAGCACATATTCGTTTCCATCTGAAAGAACTGCACGTATACTCTCAACAAAATTTTCAACCTTACCGTATCGTAGCGTTAATTCGCCCCCTGCATTATTTGCTGTCATACCCCCGATCATGCATAACTCTCGCGACGCTGGATACGACGGCATCAAAAAATTTCGCTTAAGTGTTTCTTTTTCAAATGTTCGATACAACACTCCTGGTTGTACTGACACATGCCCCGAATCACCGCGCACGTCCGCGGTAATAACTCCAATTGTTGTAAAGTAAGATCCAAAATCAACAACAATACTTTCACTCAACGCACCTCCATCCATTCCCGTTCCAGCAGAACGACCTGTAAGTGAAAGCCCGTGGCTCGAAGCATACGCGACAAGCGCCTGTACATCTGCAACAGTGCGCGGAAATACCACTGCCTGCGGTTGAAGTGAAAAAAGAGATGTGTCAATACTACGTGTATGCACAACATCACCATCAGTGTACACATCTCCTGAAATACAATGAGTAAGATCTTCATGCAAATCTTCTTTCATGCAAATAGTGTACGCTATTGTAGGGAAAAATCACAACGAAACATACACACTTCACCAACACGCCACGGTATGCTATAGTAGGTTTTCTTAGTATAGATACACATTATGACAACTTTTATTCCTTTCATTCAAATCGGTCTCTCGTTACTTTTAATTACACTTATCCTTATACAGCAATCGGATGCTGGTTTAGGAAGTGCTTTTGGAAGCGATGACGGTGGAGTGCGTCGAACACGACGCGGTGCAGAACAAATGATTTTTACAGCAACCATTGTTGTTGCAATACTTTTTACGGTTTCAGCTATCGCAGCATTGGTTCTTCGATAAGAGCTTTTTTGCTCTATTTTCACACCTTATCTCTTACACGACATGGATCGAGAATTCCATATACCCGGAACCGGGCACATTCATAAAGCTATATCCTCGTTCTCTTTTCTTGAAAAGGTTTTTGTTGCAATTCTTTTTGGTATTTTTACCCTAAGCGCGCTATGGATGGTCGTCCGCGTGCACTCTATTCTTACAATAAACATCCCTGCACCTGGAGGATCACTTTCCGAAGGTATTGTCGGAACTCCACGTTTCATTAACCCACTTCTTGCGCAAACTGAAGCAGATAAAGATTTAACCATTTTGACGTACTCAGGACTCATGCGAGCACAACGCGGTGGCGAACTTACAGAAGACCTCGCGGAATCTTACTCTATTTCTGAAGACGGAACAATCTATACCTTTGTTATAAAAAAAGATGCACGTTTTCACGACATGATGCCACTGACTGCTCAAGATGTCGTATTTACCGTTACGATGGCTCAAGATCCACGCATTCAAAGTCCGAAACAAAACATGTGGGAAGGAATTACTGTTGAGGCGCTCGACACTCGAACTGTTCGCTTTACACTATCTAAAGCCTATGCTGGTTTTTTGCATAATACGACACTCGGTATTCTCCCACAACATATATGGGAAAGTGTTGCTGCTGAAGATTTTCACGGCTCATCATATAACGTTCGTCCTATAGGATCGGGGCCATACATGATAGAGGGTATCGACACAAAAAACGACGGCTCTGTCCAACTTTATACTCTACGATCATTCAAATACAATACACTTGGAGCACCTTACATTTCAAGGATTAGTATGCGCATCTTTGGAAATGAGAAAGATTTGCTTACCGCATACGAACAAGGAGTTATTGAATCCTTTCATGGTATAGATCCATTTACTACCAAAACTATTCTTAAAAAAACAGATTTGCTACTTTCCTACCCACTCCCTCGCACGTTTGGTGTTTTTCTCAATCATAATAAAAAAGCTATTTTTACAAACGAAGCTGTACGTAAGGCACTCTCATATGCACTCGACAGACAAGAGATACTCAAAACGGTGCTCAATGGCTTTGGTACACCCTTATATGACCCACTTCCTCCGCACATAACGAAATCATCAACATCTCAAACCCACTCTATTGATGAAGCACGAGGTGTTCTTGAGAACGATGGCTGGAAACGAGACGCTGAATCTGGTATCTACACAAAAAAAGGTGAGTCACTTTCGTTCACAATTAAAACCGTCAACAGCCCTGAATTGAAACTTGTCGCTGAATTTATACAAAACCAATGGAATACTCTTGGTGCATCCGTTTCAATTGAACTTTTTGACCTCGGACAACTCGATCAAACCGTTATTCAACCACGAGACTACGAGGCCCTACTATTTGGACAAGCGCTTGGAAGAGATGCAGATCCATACCCATTTTGGCACTCGTCACAACGCAATGCTCCAGGACTCAACATCGCCCTCTATACAAACGCAACCGTTGATGCTACACTCGATGAACTACGAAGAACTATTGATGTACCCAAGCGCAACGCGCTCTACGCATCATTTCTTACTGAATGGCGTGCAGATATTCCAGCCATCTTCGTGTATATTCCTGATTTTTTGTACGTTCTTCCTGAACACATTCACGGTGTTGATGCCGGACCTGTGCAAGAAGGAGCCGAAAGATTTTTGGATATCCACACGTGGTATATAAACTCACAAAATGTATTTTCTTTTCTCGTAAAGGAGAACACCTATTAGCATTTCATTAATTATTGATTTCAAGAAATCGTATGGAACGACAACCAGGTCAAAGACCGAATCGGTCTCGTATTCGCGTTATGCGTGCAACAACGACGCCTAGCTCTTCGCAACACCCACAGGTATCCCAGAAACTTCAGAATAGCGCCACACCGCGCCAAAGACGTGTCTATAGCCCTCTTATGAACACCACTCCTCGTGTAAACCAGCAACCCCACTCATCCCCACACAACACACAAGGCGCCCCATTAGCACACCAAAAGCATGTATCCTCTACCTCCCGCCACAAACACCGAGATGGAGGACGTGGAGGTAATGGTGGCCATCGTGGACGCAAACCAATGCAGACACGAATGAATCGCCAACCAGAAAACTTAGACAAAAAGAGCCCCCTTATTCCCCCACCAGCACCTGGGGTATTACGAGTTGTTCCTCTTGGTGGAACTGAAGAGATTGGAAAAAACATGACCGTTCTAGAATACGGCGATGAAATCATTGTTATAGATGCAGGATTCCAATTTAGCGAAGCCGAAACTCCTGGAATTGACTACATCCTCCCCGATGTAACGTACCTCAAAGAGCGCAAAGCAAAAGTGAAAGCTCTCTTTATCACCCATGGTCACTATGACCACATCGGAGCTATTCCCTACATCATTGAAGACATGGGAAATCCGCCAATTTACTCCCGTGAATTTGGTTCAATGATTATTCAAAAACGACAAATGGAATTTCCAGATGTTGCACCGATAGACATGCACACTATCCGCGGAACGGAAACAATAAAAATCGGACAACACTTTTCAATTACTTTTTTTCCTATCTCCCACGCAATTCCTGACTCCATGGGACTTTTGATTGAAACACCCGTAGGAACAGTTGCATTCGTTGAAGACGTGCGTGTTGATCACATCGACGGCAAGCCAACAGATAAGGAAAAGGAGCACTACGCATTCTTTAAAGACAAAAATATTGTTCTCTTTACCCTCGATTCAACAAGCGTTGAAAAACCTGGTTTTTCTCTCCCCGAATCAAAGGCACTTGGAACTATCGACACCATTCTTAAGGACGTGCCCGGACGACTCATCATTGGTACCTTTGCGTCTCAAGTTGAACGTGTCATTCAAATAATCAACATTGCGCAAAAGTATAACAAAATGATTGCTGTTGATGGCCGTTCAATGAAAACAAACCTTGAGATTGTTAAATTGCTCAAGCTTGTTAAATTCGACAACATCATTCCCATTGAAGAAATCGATAAGTACCCTGCAAATAAAATAGTTATTCTTGCAACTGGCGCGCAAGGCGAAGAATATTCTGTCTTTGATCGTATTGCCAACAAAACACACAAATATATTACACTCGCTAAATCGGACACTGTTATTTTCTCCTCATCTGTTATTCCTGGAAACGAACGTTCCATTACAAAATTAAAAGACAGCTTGTACCGACAAGAGGCACACATCATCACATACACCGACTCAGCCGTACACGCATCCGGACATGGAAACCGTGATGAGCTTGGATGGATTCATCAACAGATTAAGTACCGCTATTTTATGCCACTTCACGGGCATCACTTCATGCTCCGTATTCATGCAGAATTGGCAGAAACATTAGGAACACCAAAAGAAAATATCGTAATACCTGACAACGGGTCTATTATTGAAATCAGCGAACAAGGAACAAAAATAAACGTTCGAAAAGAGAAGGCACCATCTGGCTCAATTATGGTTGATGGTTTTTCAATTGGAGAACATCAAAAAGTAGTTATTCGAGACCGACAAACACTCGCAGAAGATGGCATCTTTGTTATTGTTGTCTCTGTAAACCCTCGTACAGGAAAACTACGAAAATCACCTGACATTATTTCGCGTGGTTTTGTGTATCTCAAAGAACAACAAGAACTCATCGCAGGTGCACGTACGCTTGTTACAAAAACAGTTGAAAAAACAACCCACGGCATGCAACCTATTAACTTTGATATCGTTAAAACCGTTGTAACCGATGACGTTCGACGTTTTCTCTTCCAAAAAACAGGAAAATCACCTATAGTTATTCCTGTTGTTATCGGAGTCTAACTACGCATCACTAATGAAACGCACGATACTCTTGAAGAATACATACCTCTTCACCTTTTTTCTTGGCCTTCACGCATTTCTCTTCCTCTATATCAATTCAAGCATTCTTGAACAATTTGTTTCTCAAAAACAAGTTGGAGTATTGTTTGCAATAAGCTCACTTTTTACCATTCCTATTCTTATATTCCTTCCTCACATACTAAAGAAATTCGGTGATGTACGCCTTACACTCGCAACACTCATACTTGAAGGTACTGCTCTTTTTTATTTAGTTAGCAGCACAAACATATATGTCGTTATCATGGCATTTTTTGCACACACTGTTTTGTTGCGCATCCTTCTTCTTGATACTGATGTATTACTTGAAAGCGCTTCGCGCGATGCAGCGACCGGAAAAACTCGTGGTATTTTTCTAACTATCCTCAACTCATCTCTGGTCCTCTCTCCTCTTCTCGTTGGAATACTTTTACAGCAGGGAAATACCTACATGCGCGTTTTTGTCGCTGCCCTATGCGCACTCGTCCCCGCTTTTCTCATACTGGCATTTTCTTTCAAGCATTTTTCAGACCCTCGATACACCCGCATTGCCCTCGTGCCAACCATTAAAAAAATGTGGAACACGCAAGCCTTACGTATTATTTTTATGTTAGATATGGTACTGCGCACCTTTTATGCAACCATGGTGATTTACATGGGTATGTACCTACACACAACGCTATCTCTCCCGTGGAGTAGCATTGGAATCATCTTTACAGTCATGCTTCTTCCCTTTGCACTTCTTGAGTTTCCTCTCGGCTATCTCGCCGACACACGCTTTGGAGAAAAGGAGATGCTTATTGCAGGCCTCATGATAACTGGAATTACAACAGTACTACTTCCATGGATAACAAGCACCAGTGTCATTGTGTGGAGTATCGCCCTTCTTATAACGCGTATTGGTGCAAGCACCATAGAAATAATGACCGAAACATACTTTTTCAAACACGTGCAAGGAAAAGATCTTGAAATGATGAGCTTATACCGCATTGTTGAACCCTGTGCGTATGTCGTAGCCCCTATCGGTGCCTCAATACTGCTATTTTTTATTGATACACAATATCTTTTTCTCGTTCTTGGAGCCATCGTACTCTGCGGGCTCGTTCCCGCGTATGCTCTTCACGATACAAAATAGCAATCATTTTTTAGCAAGGTACTTGATATGCTATACTTTTCACTCTATTAGAAAAACACACTACATATGGAACAACAAACAAAAAACGTCTCTATTTACTCAACACCAACATGCCATTTTTGTCACATGGCAAAAGATTTCTTTACTGAAAAAGGTATTACATTCACAGAATACAACGTTGCTGAAGACATGCAAAAACGTACTGAAATGGTTGATAAAACCGGGCAACTTGGAGTTCCTGTTATTTCTATTGTTACAACAACAATTCCTGAGGGGCAGGAGGGGCACGAGAATCTTATTATTGGTTTTGATGAAGGACGCCTTCGCAAGCTTCTTTCTATTGCATAATCAAGAAACCAAATATTCAATTAAACGTCCGACGTTTTATAAAAAATGGCCCTCATATGAGAGCCATTTTTTATTACTGAGCGGTATCGGTTGCAGTTGAAGTTTGAGTCGTTGGGCCACCTTCTGGATTTTCGAGTACCACAGGACCAACGTTAATAATGATGTCATTTTTTAAATCAAACAAAATAGCCCGTGAGATACTTGGATAGATAAGCAAGATATCACCATTTTTTGCATTTTGAAGAAACGGTACGCCTTGTGTAAGCGAAGCGTCTTCAACAATTCTAATATCTGGTGTTTCATTCGGTATTTTAATATGCTTACCAAGCATTGCAACAATACTTTGCACATCTTTTTCAGACAGCGACGTTGTTTGCACAGTATCAACACCAGGAATCTTTACACCGCTTCCCTTTTTTAAAAAAGAAACACCAATAAGAACAACTATAACAACGACAAGAATGATAAATATTTTTTTTCTCATACACATAATTAACGAACAATAATCTTTTTAACTTTTCTTTGGGGAGATCTCGGATCTTTTCTTCCCACTGGAGACACCACATGTGTCCCGCACACCTCTTTTCGTACACTTTGTTGAACGGGTGTCTCTGCATACTCTGCGTGCACACGTACCTTAGGATTTTGCAAAACACTACCATTCACAATATTATTAGCACCTTTTTGTCGTATACGACATGGTCGATGTGTTAAATACAATCCAACTAAACAACCAATACCTACACCGATGATACTAACAATGCATTGCACGAAAATTTGCACATCAAAAGTACGAAGGAATATTTCTTGCATATGTGTGCAGTATATCAAATAAGATTTTTTTAAAAAGCTGAAGCTGGCAATATTCTCGCAAGTGATTCTATTTTACCAGTAAATACAAGTGTCGGAAGACCAAAAAAACAATTTCGTTTTATATCTATTGCTGCACCACCAGAGTTTCCACGTTCTATTTTTGCTGAAGTGGTGAAGTAGTTTTCATCAAATCCTGAAATAATACCCTCAGTTGCAGTTATCGTTTCTTTTGCCCCAATGGCAGGATACCCAAGAATAAGAACGGCGTCACCAATACGTGGTTTATCAGCACATATCTGAGAAGGTTTCATAGACACGGTATTTTCAGCGATATATCCATATCCAAAATCAACATCTCTTGAGATCACTACATTTGAATCATCAATGACAACATGCGCATCACTACCAGAGGCTGACAATGTGCACCGTATCAACCGAGCGCCATCCATACTAAGAACATGCCCGCTCGTAATAAACCGTGTACCTAATGATGTACTTTCCAATAATGCCGATCCTTTGGAAGTTTCTATATCACCACTATCTGTTTTTCGGAACAAACACTCCGCACGATATACCACTGGACTCCATTGTGTTACCAAACTACTCACGTCAGTTGTTGTAACAATTTTTTCAATCTGTGTTTCTTGCGCATCCAAGTGGCCGGAAAGTGCGCCTAGTTTTTCTTTCAACAGAGCACTTTCTTTTATTTGGTCTTCGTCACGCAATGCACTAGACGTCTTCAGTGCCTCTGTGTCACCAGTAATATCCGACAAATGTTGCTCTAATACAGAAATACGCGCGCGAGTCTGTGCAACCTCTTCTTCAACATGGATACATGAGGTACGAATCTCACGCATGGCCACAAAAAATCCTACAATCAAAACCAGCAAAATACTTACTACAACACCAATCTGTACACCATGTTTTTTTATACTATACAATTTCATATATAAAAAACTACTTAAATACAACAGGGATCTCAAGTGCCATATCATTTTCAGATAACCCCGAAGGATTATCTTTTTTCAAAATCAGAGTACCATTTTTATCATACGCCGGTTTTGAAAACTCTATTGTACCTGTGAATGGCACGAACTCCTCTGTCATCCATTCACTCGTAGTGGCAAATCCCTCAGCAATTATTTTTCCATCCCAATCAACAAGAAGAACTGGAAATGAGCCTTCAAAAAACCATGTTCCCCGGGCACGACCAGAAATAGTGAGTGGCGATGCGATTTCAGTATGTATACGAGGAGATACTACGTATATCATATCTGGGATACTCGCACCAAGCGGATTTTCTATACTCTGATTGAATATATACCATCCGGCAAAAAACGAGAAAAAAAGGAAGCTGCCAACAAGAATACTTTTTTTCATACTATACAATTAAAAAAATAATGCGCGTACAGAATATCCAATAGTTGCAATTCCAATGCTGTGCATGACAAACAAAATAAGAAAAAGTTTTATTGGCGATACCTTGTTAATACCAATTAAAATAAGACCTAACTCATCAGGAAGCGGCGAAGAAATACATACTGCACCAAAAAAAAGTGATGTACGATGGAACAATTTTGTTTTCACTATTTTCTTAAAACCCCCGAAACGAGGCTGCCGTAATAAATTTTTTGTTTCCTCATCAAGGCTCTTGTGAATAACACGCAAAATAACACAATCACCAAGCGCCGCACCGAGTCCACCAATAAGTGCAACCTGCCAAACCGGCGTCACCCGCATAATCTCTCCCAACACGGCAATTGATGGAACTGCGGTAAAAAATGACGTGAAGAAAAAACCAGCAACAAAACTTCCTAAAAGTTGAAAATCACGAAGGTGTACCAAAAGAGTACCCACAACATCTGTTTGTACAATATACACAGCAACACAAACACTCACGACAATTCCAATAATTTTTAATACAATACGCATGACTATTTTCTTACAAAAAGATTTTCGGGTTTTTTATTTGCTCTTACCGCCTCTTTAATGAGGTTTGATGTTGTCGGCATCAACGGATTGAGCATACGACCAATGCGGTATACTCGTACGGCAAGTTCCGCAATAAGTGCCCTCCCTTTTTCTGGATCTGTTTTAATTATCTTAAATGGCTGTGTTTCTTGGATTGACACGTCACACTCAGTAATCTCAGCCCACACCATATCGCACGCGTCATTAAATCGATAGGTATCAAGTAATTCAAAATACGCACTAAAATCTTCCCATTCAGGAACCTGCACAGGAGCATCAAGATACTCTTCCGCCATTTTCATAACACGAGACACAAGATTTCCTAAGCCATTAGAGAGTCCTGCATTGTAGCTTTCAACAAAACGCTCCCGGGTAAAATCAGAATCTTCAAACGGGTGAATGTGGCGTAAAAAGAAATACCGAACAGCGTCTGTACCAAATTCGTCAACAAACGCAATTGGGTCTATTACATTTCCGAGTGATTTGCTTATTTTTTGTCCTCCACTTGTTATAAATCCGTGATACACAACAAGGTCGGTGGGCTTAATGTGTGCCGACATAAGCATTGCCTGCCACATGAGCGACTGAAAACGAACTTGATCCTTCCCCGCCATTTGAACCGTTGTTCCATCAATCCAAAACTTCTGGAAAGTGCCATCCGAATCTTCTGGCCATCCTAATGTTGAAATATAGTTAGTAAGAGCGTCAAACCATACATACATCACGTGTTCATCATCACCAGGAACTGGGACTCCCCACGACATCCGCTCTTTTCGTCGTGATATTGAAAAATCCTCAAGCCCCTCTCCAATCAACCGCTCTGCTTCTATCCGACGAACTGCAGGCACAATAGAATTTTTTGTAAGATACTCTCGAAGTGCGTCAGTATATTTTGAAAAACGAAAAAAATAATTTTCTTCGGATACACGTTCTGGTACTAAATTTGGGTGCAACGGACAACGCCCATCCACGAGATCTCGATCATTGAGATACCTCTCACACCCGACACAGTACAGTCCTTCAAAATTTTTTTTATAGATATCACCCCCCACCTCACAGCGACGCCATAATTCTTGAGCCGCAGATATATGGTGCGGATTGGTTGTTCGTACGAACGCATCAAACGAGAGGTTTAATTTTTCTTTTAGACTTTCAAAACGTTTCGCATAAAAATCAACATACGCCTGAACCTCTTTTCCCTCCTCTTTTGCTTTAGTAAATATTTTCTGCCCGTGCTCATCTGTTCCTGTATTAAAAAACACCTCATCGCCTTGTAACCGTCGTGATCGCGCATATGTATCTGCTTGAACAAACTCGAGAGCGTGCCCTACATGAGGATTGTCATTAACATACGGGAGTGTTGTGGTAATGTATGTTTTTTTCATACTGTGTCAGTATAGCAAAATAAGGTCTTTTTAGCATATACACCACGCCATCTTGACTAGAGAACTGAATCAACACATGATGGAAATAGATGATCTGCCAACAGCTACCCACATGGAGGAATACAATGAGATATTACTTTCGTTGTGCCACGTGTCCGGGGTGTGAGGTGACCAAAGAAGCATTTGACGGAGTACTTTTTGCAGTATATGCACACGAACCAGATGTGTGTGCACGACACCGTAACGAGCTACAGGTTGCGGAAAATGCTGTAGTAGATTTTTCAAGTACCTGCCCCATGTGTTCACGCAACGGAGGCCAGTCAGTGGTTACCATCACCATACAGCCGAAGCAGCTAAACTAAAACACGCGACGTACGGGAATATTCCGCACATCGCGTGTTTTTCATTTTTTAAAATACTTATGCCTCAGTTGTTACACCATCAAACTCTGGACCATCGGCAATAGCCTCTGCTTTTGTGTGACGTTCAACTCCATCCTTATGATGTGCTGGTGCGTAGATAGTATACAGCTTGAGCATATCCGTTGTTGATACGTTAACAACATTGTGTGTTGCTCCTGCCGGAACAATAACCGCATCTCCATCAGAAACACTGTACTCGGTTTCATTGATCACAACCTTTCCTTCACCTTTTTCAAAGCGAAAAAATTGATCATTTTCTTCATGCACCTCAGAACCTATTTCCTCCCCTGGAAGAAGTGACATAAGCACCAATTGACAGTGCTGTGCAGTGTAGAGCACTTTTCGAAAATTTTCATTTTCTAATGTGAGCTTCTCGATATTGTCTTTGTATCCTTTTTTCATATGTATTATTTATTTAAATACGTAACAGTAAATTGTAATGTTGTAGCAAAGCAAACCCATACAAGATACGGGATTTGTGCGTACGTAACCCATCGCATGTGTGGATATATAACCACCATCGCCCAAACAAGAGTGCCCAGAACAAAAAGGACATCAACACCTGCAAGAAGGTTATTTCGTAATCCAAACTGTATTGGGGTAAACGCAAGATTAAAAACTATATTGAGGAGAAATGGAAGAAGTACAAAAAATGAAATACGTCCTTTTGTAAAAAGATAGACCACATATCCAAATGAGAGTGCAATACCAATATACAGTACGCTCCACACAGGACCGAAAAGCCACGATGGCGGTGCCCATGTTGGCTTAATAAGTTCCTGATACCACGTATATGTTGGCATACAAAATTAACGCACAATTATTCTCCACCGAGTGCTTCCTTTACCCTCTTCACTAATTCTTCAATTTTTATGTTTGATTTAATAATGTATTCAAACACCTCTTGATCCATCGCCTTCGCAACACTATCAGTATCACTTAAGTTCGTTAGGATAATAACATGTGCACCAGCACCCCACGTATCTGCGCGCAGTTTCTGTAGCATCATTACACCATCCATAAGTGGCATGACAACATCAAGGAGAATTAGGTCTGGATGTTCTTGTAGTGCTACCTGCAATCCCTCTACACCATTTTTTGCAGGAAGTGTGTGAAATCCTTCACCTGCAAGTTTGTCACACAAAGCATTTCGCAACGGTGTTTCGTCTTCTACAACTAGGATGGTCTTTTTTGTTTCCATATTGGTTTACTAACGGGATTTATTGTACACAGCAACAAACCCATTGTCTAATGTCTCTATGCACTGCGCTGCTAGGGCCCTTTTATGGACTAATCCAACTTCTTTGACCCCTCTTTCTTTTTCATTCCATCTACAGATAATGCCACGTAAAACGTTGAACCTTTTTTCTCCTCTGAGATAAACCACACCTTCCCTCCTGATTCATCAATGATGGATTTGACCATATACAACCCGAGACCTGTTCCTTCAGTTTCAGATTCTCGTGCGTTAGTGGCACGGAAAAGTTTAGAGAAAATCTTATCCTGTTCACCGACAGGAATACCAATACCCGAATCAGTTACAGACACCACCAAACTATCCTCATCAAGAAACCTTTCCCCAAGTGCATCTCCTTTAGAGTGTGTGTCCACAACAATCGTAACTGTTCCTTTTGTGGACGTATACTTCACAGCATTTGATAACAGATTTTGAATAACCATTCTAAATAATTTTTGATCTGCCAAAAAAGGATTTGGAAGAGTGCCAAATGATGTTGAAACACTTAATTTTCGCTTCTTAATTTCAAAGCGCAATTCTCCTAACACACTTTGTATTAATCCAGCTACGTCTGTCGATGTTGGTTCAATAATAAATGTTCCCAAATCAAGACGAGATACATTAAGAAGCGCATTCACCAAATCAACCATGCGCTGATTACCTCGATACACCTCTTCCAAAAACTTTTTCTGTTCTTTTGTAATTTTTCCAGCATCACCTGAAAGCAACATCTCTGTGTACCAATTTATCGCCGAGAGTGGTGTACGAAGCTGATGAGAAGCCAGTGAAACGAATTCGGTTTTTGCTTTATCAATTTCCTTTTCTTTTGTTATATCACGCTCGAGGGCAACAAAATATACTATGTCACCTTGCTTGTTAAAAATTGGAGATATACTAATAACAGCTGTATATATTTCTCCGTTCTTTCTTTTATTTTCTATCTCGCCAATAAATGTCTTCTTCTGGACCTTAATCGTATTCCACAAATGTGCATAATACTCAGGTGGCATTGGTTTTTTCCACAATGTTCCAGCCTTTTTACCAATAGCTTCTTCTGGCGTATATCCTGTAATCTTCTCTAAAATCTTGTTACCATACACAACGGTACCTTCTGCGTCAGCAATAACAATTTGGTCTGATGCATTCTCTACTGCTTGTTTGAATTTTTCTAAATCATTTGCAAGAGCTTCAGATTGCCTCTTCTCTTTCTCAACATCCTCAAGAATATTAAGAATTGCCACTTTTTGATCATTTAAATCTTTTGCCTTTTTTCTTATTTCTTGTGTCTGTTCTTCAACCCTCGCACCCAAGTTTTCATATAAGTCCTTTAAATTCTTTGACATACCATTCAATGTTTTTGCAACATCCATAAGTTCATCATCTGTTTTCAAATCTATTGTTTTTGAAAAATCACCAGAAGAAATACCCTCGGCAAATTCTTTGAACCTCTTTAACGGAGAGAGTGCTGTAGAAAGTAACCAATAATTTATAGCCGTAGAAAGAACTATTCCAAACAACATAAACCCCAAGAGAATTGCCAGAATATGCAACACAGTATTATTCACAATACCTAATCTTATTTCAGTAACGAGATAAAAAGGTGAGTCCTCAATCTTATCAACATGAATAATCTCAGTGTCATTATCTTCTACATCAACCACCCTCATGATTAATGTCGAAGTTCCTGTTCGTAGAGCTTTTTGTACCTCACCATACTGAAGAGGTACGATTTCCGTGTTAAGAAACTTTTTTGATACTTGTAATTCTCTTTTTTCTTCAATAGTCAGAGTTCCCAAACTCTTCAAAAAACGCTCGGGTCTATTTGAGGCAATAACTACACCATACTTATCAACAAGCATGACCGTATTTATTCGTCCGATTTCACTCTCAACAATAGCGGAGTTAATTTCATCACCGGTGATCTTTACAACAAAAATACCGAGCACCTTTCCCTTTTCATCAAAAACAGGATGTGAGAAAAAATATCCAAATCTATTTGTCATTTTTCCAAGGAGAAGATCAACGGAGGGTCTTCCTGCCATACCTTCCGTATAATACACACGGAAACTATAATCTTGTCCAACAAAACTCGGATCAGTTGAAAGGAGCGCTATCCCTTTTGTATTAAGCAAATAAAGCGACAAATACTTAGGGTCTGTAGATGCGTAGTCGGAAAATATCTTTAATACTGCCAACCTCTTTTTTTCATCAGGATTTTGTAAGTATTCTTTTACATACTCCTGGGTGGCAATTGTTTTTACAAAAACTTCATTTTTATCCAATATTTGTCGACTCTCATGAACCTGTTCAGTAATAAGTTTATCGGTTTCTTTCAATTTTTCATTAACAAGCGTGTTTCCGAGATAAAAATAGACCCCAGCCGCTGTTAATATTGATAAAATAACCGCCGATACAAAAATCGAAAAGATAATCTTTGTTTTTAATTTCAATTTTTTAAACATGATGACACAGAATACTGAGAAGCTTTAGTAAGTGTACCATACCTGACGGCGCGTTCTACAATTTATATACGTAATTATTTTTATTTTAATTTTTCAAGTGTTATAAAAATAATTATTCTGCTTCTTGCCACGAAGAAATCGTGAGCGGATTAAATGCACTCGTGGTTATGGTGAGTTTGCGAGTAATGTCACCGACATTACCCCACCATCTTTTTTATAGTTTCAACAATAGTCACAATCGGCGTATCTGCTTTAACAAAAAATCCATTGGCACCAAGTTCACGCGCACGTTGTTCATCTTGTGGTTGACTGAGATTTGTCAACACAATAATTGGAGTTTGTATTTTTTTTTCTTTTATGACACTCAGAACTTGAAACCCGTCCATCTTGGGCATAACCAAATCACACACAATAAGTGCGAACCCACCTCTTTCTAAATCACCCACCGCGTCTTCCCCATTAGCTGCGCAATGCACATCAAAACCATACTTAGTTAGTTTAAGTTCAAGCGCATGAGCCAGTGGCTTTTCGTCCTCAATAATAAGAATTTTTTTCTTTGGATTAACCATATCCGAATTCCTTTAAAGGATATCACGGCATTACTACAATCCTGCTAAACGAATCACTCCATACATAATTCCAATACCCAGAACCGTTGCAAATGTTGTCCATTTTACGGGATGCGCGTGGTGACTTTCTGGAAGCAGGTCACTTGCGCCAATGTATAAAAAGAATCCAGAAAAAAGAGCGAGAAAAAGCGCAAGTGTTGTATCCTGCACCGAGAAAAAAAGTGTCGAGAGCACACCGAGAACGGGAGCACACGCATCAACGAATAACCATCGCAATGCCTGTTTTTTGTCTCCTCCATTTTTTAAAATAAAACCAACAGTATTTATTCCGTCTGAAAAATCGTGTGTTAAGACAGCTGCCGCAACAATCGCACCAACCACAGGTGATACTTGAAATGCCAAACCAATACCAACACCATCAAGAAAACTATGCAATGATAAACTTCCCGCTCCGACCTTTCCCCGCCCCTCATGTGCACAATGCTCGTCATGTCCGTGCACCAAAAATAATCTATCAAGTAATAAATACAGAACAAAACCAACTGCCATAACCGTTGTCATAAAAGAAGCCGAATACACTGCGCTTCCCAGTTCAATTGATTCTGGTATTAAATCAAAAAAAACAATACCAATAACCGCACCCGCACTAAATCCTAAAATAAGGTGGAGACGATCTTTAAGACGGAGTGCAAAGAGCCCGCCAAGCAGTGTTGCTAAAAATGTTGCAATGGTAATTATGATAATCATACGTTCCACACGTGTACAAAATTAAAAGAGGTACTGACCAAAAATAAGTATACCAACTACAAGTGCCGTACACGCAGACAAAAGAACTGCACCTGCAGCAACATCTTTTGTATCTCGAGCATACGGATGATGTTCTGGCGACGTCAAATCCATATCAATTTCAATTGCTGTATTAAATGCTTCAGACACAAGCACAAATCCTCCCGCAAAAACGAGAAGAATCCACTCAATACGACTAATTCCGCAGTACACACCCAAACAAATCGCTAGCACGAATAGTGCGACATGAATCCAGGCGTTATGTGTTGTTTTTAGGAAAAACCAGACCCCTCTTCCTGCGTGCGTAAAACTCTTTGCTCTTTTAATAATCGAAAACTCCTTTTTTTCTGAATAGTGTTCCATAAAATAAGTATACCCTAATCAGCTTTTTCTGGTAGGATTGCTGTATGAACAACAAAACTCTATGGGATGTCATTGTAGTCGGTGGAGGGCCGTCGGGTATGATGGCAGCCGGTACTGCAGCGCAAAACGGTGCCAAGGTCCTTCTTATTGAAAAAAACGGGAAGCTCGGCGAAAAACTTCTCATTACTGGCGGTGGGCGCTGTAACGTCACCAACTCTGAATTTGATACTCGCAAACTCCTCGCAAAATTTAAAAGTGATGGAAAATTTCTTTTTTCTGCTTTTGCACAACACGGTGTGCAAGAAACACTCAATTTTTTTCACTCTCGAGGTATGCAAACAAAGGTGGAAAATGAATTACGTACCTTCCCTGTTTCAAACTCTGCGCAATCTGTGTGGGATGTTCTTGTAAAAAATATACAAAAATACAACGTAGAGATACTCTCTAATTCACCCGTTGCTGATATTGTCTGTGAGAATAAACAGATTGTAGGTGTACAACTAAAAAGTAAAAAAATACTCCACGGAAAATCTATTATTATTGCGACAGGTGGAACCTCCCGACCAGAAACAGGTTCTACGGGTGATGCCTACGCATGGCTGAAAAAAATTGGACACACAGTGGTAGTGCCTACCCCATCACTCGTACCCGTCGCACTCAAAGATGCGTGGATAAAAAAACTTGCAGGAGTGGCGTTGTCTGACATTAAACTAACGATTTTTCAGAACGAAAAAAAACACAGTGTCGCAAAAGGTAAAATACTCTTTACTCATGTTGGTGTTAGTGGTCCGACAATTCTTAATATGAGTAAAGATATTGGTGAACTACTAAAATATGGAGATGGTGAAGTCATCCTCGCCCTTGATCTCCTTCCCACACATGATTATGGAAAATTAAATTCTGCACTTCAAACACTTTTCAAAGAACACGACAAGAAAAAATTCCACAACGCTCTTTCAAATCTTATTCCAAAAGCACTTGTTCCTATTGTTATCGGACTTTCAGAAATCAACGGAGAAACACACTGCAACAGCATCACACGAGAACAACGTCTCAAACTTGTGAACGTACTCAAACACATCCCTATGCACGTTAAAAAATTATTGGGAAGCGACAAAGCAATTATCACAAGTGGAGGAGTTGTGCTTTCTGAGGTAGATTTCAAAACCATGCAGTCTCGCCTCTTTCCAAATCTCTACATCATTGGTGACATGCTCAACATCGATAGACCCTCAGGTGGATACAGTTTACAACTCTGTTGGACGACTGGATTCGTTGCAGGAACCTCAGCATCCAAACGGGCGTAAAGATGCTATACTGCGCCTACTCTATATGGAAAAACCACTCTATCCCATGCGGATTAACAAGTATTTGGCGCTGAAGAAGCACTCTACACGACGTGGTGCTGATGAACTCATTAAAAAGAAACAAGTTTTCATTAACGGAAAACTTGCCGTCCTTGGTGATAAGGTAGAACAAAAAGACAAAGTGGATGTACGATATCGCGGTAAACAAAAACCGTATCTCTATATCGCGTACAATAAACCACGAGGAATTATCACCCACTCTGCACAAGAGGGAGAGCAAGAAATTAAAGAGGTTGTGGCTCTCAAAGATGTCTTCCCTGTTGGACGACTCGACAAAGATTCACACGGGCTTATCATCCTCACGAATGATGGGCGTATCACCGAACGACTTCTCGGACCAACGTACGCACACGAAAAAGAATATGTTGTAAAGACAAAAAATAAACTACGACCAAACTTCAAAGAAAAAATGGAAGCTGGTGTAAAAATAGAAAAAGAGCACACCGAAAAATGCAAGGTGCGCATTCTCAACGATCACACATTCAGAGTTATTCTCACCGAAGGAAAGAAACACCAGATTCGACGCATGTGTGTTGCTCTCTTTCAAGAAGTACAAGACCTCAAACGAGTTCGTGTCATGAATATTGAACTCGGCACTCTTGCAGAAGGAGAACACCGGGAGCTCAAAGGAGAGGAACTCCGCACGTTTTTGCACGCACTCGAATTGGCGTAATGTTTAAAGATTATTTCTCCAAATCGAGAATATCGTCAATACGAATTTTCTCCACGAACTCAGGTACGTGTGATACTAACACCATCGCACCCTCATACTTATTAAGGGCCTCGGCAATAACAGGAATATGACGGAAGTTAATGTGGTTTGTTGGCTCATCAAGAATAAGGAGTCCTGGTTTTTGGAGAACAAGTCGAGCAAATGCAACAAGACCCTTCTGCCCTTCCGATAGGCTTCCAATTTTACTTTGAATAAGATCTGCAGTAATAAGAAATCCTGCAGCAGTTGCACGAAGAGTTTCCTCAAGGTGTTCTTTCATAACAGACGAAAGTGAGTCATAGACGGTATCTTCAAAGTTAAGTGTTGAAAAATCCTGTCGATAATATCCAACCGTCGTACCCTCGAGTATTTTTGACCCTTCAGCTGTGCCTTTTGCAATTGCCTCAAGAAGCGTGCTTTTACCAATACCATTTGGCCCCCTCAATAAAAGGTGCCAGTTTTTACGCACGGTAACATTTGCCTTTCGTTCTACAAACTTATGCGTCTTTGGACTCATCGTCTTAAACTTGGTAATCGTGAGGATATCTCCCACAAGTCCTTTTTGAAATGGAATAGTGAATGAACGGATAGTTTTATCATCTTTTCGTGTATCCACCTTACTTTCTTCAAGCTCTTCAGCTTCTTCACGCATACGTCGTGCAACTAAGCGCATCTTTCCTCCTTTATGCGCAAAAAAGTTTGCCTTGTCTTTGTTATCTTGAATTTTTTTTGCTAGCTGTGCATTCTTTCGATTCTCTCGTTCTACTTGAGCCGCAATTTGCTCAACCACATCAAAATAGTTTCCAACATACTGTTGGACTTTCTTTGTATAAATATCAAGGTATAGCACCGCATCAGTAAATGCGTTTAAAAATTCAGAGTCGTGCGAAATAACCATCAACGTTTTTTTGTACTGCTTCAAAAAGTCGGTGAGATGCGCAATACCAGCTTTATCTAGGTTATTTGTTGGTTCATCGAGTAGAAGCAGGTCTGGGTCTTGGATAAGTGCAGACGCAAGAAGAAGTCGTGCTTGTTGACCTCCAGAAAATGAACGGATAATGCGTTCGTGCATTTTTTCATGCCCTTTCAAATTTACCACCTCAAGCACGTCGTCAATTTTAGGATCAATATTGTGGATCTTACCAATATCTTTTCGCAAACCAGCTTGTACAGAGTCTTCAAATGCTTTTGCAAAAAACTCACGAACCGTCAAATCAAGTTCGTCACGTGGAATGACTTGTCGAGCAATTGCAATAGTAAGTCCGTTAACCTTGGACACCTCACCGTCTTCTGGTGCTACAACCCCAGTAATGAGTTTAAAAATGGTACTTTTACCGCCTCCATTTTGTCCCATGATGGTTAGTTTTGAATTTCGGCGTACGGAGAAAGAAACCTCATCCAAAATAGGCTTTGTGGGCTCGTATGCAAAACTGAGTTCTTCAAAACGAAGAATAATTTCATCTCGTGACATAGGAGGTGCACAATACCACAAAAATACACTTTTGGATACCCGCGTGCCTAAAAACGAATACCCTATTGATTTACAACCAACGTGTCACGAATAGAGTCAAATTCACCAATAAGCGCACCCCCATTAAACTCGGCAACTGTTCCTGGGTCATAATTTTGAACTGCCGTGTAGTGAACAAAGTATCGCACCGCCACACATGGATTCGTTCCGGAAAGTGCGTATACTGCTTCATCATATCTGTTTCCCGCCCCAGCATTTGATGAGGTCGCAACTGAATATGTTACCCCACTGCGCACTTCTTCTAGCGCATTATGTACACCATCAAAAAAAAGGTCGGCGGTGCACGTTTCCGCGGTTGGAATAGTTTCAACGCTTATGTATGTATCTTTGGAAAGATTGGTTCCCGTTGTGTGTGAGGTAGGAATAGTAAACTTCGTTCCCTTAATTATTTTTTCTGGGCTTACTTGATACTGATAGTGTTCATCCACAGTGTATCCACTATCACCACCAGGAAGACGCACCGAAAACATGCCGTCGTTACTTGAGTACACCCTACTCAATAACGAATCCTCTGACACTGGCGCAACCACCACACATCCTGTGTATGTTTTTTCTTCATCCTGCTCGAGCACTAACGCACCATTTCCTTTATTCCAAAATACAAACGATTCATCCGCATTTACAAAACGAACACCATCAGCTGAAATAGTTTGTTGGAGAGTCATCGTACGCCCATCGCTCAACGTAAGGTCGATATGTCCACTTGGTGTTGGCGGTTCATCGGCCGTTGCTCCTGGGACCACCTCACCATCATAAAAAACTCCTGCGATAGTGTTACCACCCGCACACGAAAAGAGTGCAGACAGAGGTTTAGTGTTTGTCTGTTGTTGATTCGCAAAATGATTTACGAGGTACCACCCACCACATATCGCAATAAGAATACCAATACTTGATAGAACAGTTTTATTCATACTCATTTTTTAAATCTAATGTATTATTTTGAATACAGCGTAAACAACGCCTTAATTCCAGCAAGGTTTTGTTCCCACTCAATTGTTTCGTGTGTTTTGAGTTCGACGGTAACCGCAGGAATATTAATAGACGCAAGCCACCCTTCAGCATCACCAGTAATTGGATACGCATCAAATGATGACACTGCTGGATACCCAGCCGCTTTTGCATATGCATTCATAACTTCAAGAGTTTTTGGAAGAATCCCCTTCTCACACTCGGACGCATACACCGCATTTGATTGACTGTGCCAAAACACAACAACGTCCGGTTTTTCTTTCAAAACAAAATCACGAAGTGCCGACGTTTCAGGCTCCGAAAATGCCGACGTTCCAGCAGAAACTATTTTTGATTGCCACGTACTTTCGCTCTTCCATTTACAATCAAAGTTACGATTGAGATCTACACCGTGTGCATTGAAACGACCTGGTGCCCGCACTTCTTTACCACCCGTCGGAACATCTGCTGCAGCAAAACGACCTTCTTTACCAATCACTTTAAACACACCATCTGGATTAGCTGAAGGTATAACGGTGATAGTAAGATTTTTTGGAATAATCAATGGATTAGTTTTCAAATAATCCATGAACTGATAGGCCAAGAGAATGCTGTTCCATTCGTATCCACCATGAATCCCACCAACAAACAAAAGATGTGTTGTTCCTGTCCCGTACGTGTACGCATCAATAGTGCGACCCTGTACAGACTTTCCAATCACTGTATGTGCATATCCAAGGTCTTGTGGTTTTTCTTGAGGCACCGGAACATTCGCAGGAGTCTTTATGCGCACAACCACAAAAGTAAGTACGCCTATAAATACCAAGGCAATAAGAACAGCCGTGACGATTTGTTTCGTAGAGAAAGATCGCATTACTTTTTACGTAGTATTACTGAGCAAACTGCTTAAAGAGTGCTTCAATACCAGCTTTGTTTTTTGTCCATTCGGTGTCGGTGTGGTTCGTGAGAAGAACACTGATTGCGGGAACGTTATCTTTTGCAAGCCAGTTCACCATATCACCTGTTGTCTCGTAAAAATCAAAACTCTCATATGCAGGATATCCTGAAGCCGTTGCGTACGCGTTTGTCATTGCGCGTGTCTCTGTAGAAACGGGACCGTTACAACTTGATGCGTATACACCTCCAGCGGCACTGTACCACACAACAACCGCGTTAGGATCGAGTGTCGTTACGTAATCTCGGACAGCTTTACTTTCTGGTTCAGAAAATGCACTTGTTCCACCAGAAACTGATTTGTTTTGCCATGTGCCTGTTGCCTGCCATCCACAATCAAAGTTTCGGTTGAGGTCCACGTTGTTTGCGTTGAAACGACCAGAAACAGCCACTTGTTGTGATGGGGACACATCAGCTGATGTAAAGCGTCCTGCAGTACCAACAACTTTGTTAAGACCATCTGGATTCACAACAGGAATAACAGTCACTCGCACATTTGCAGGTATAGCAGATGGAGTTGCTTTGAGATAGTCCATCAATTCGTAGGCAACCTGAACTGTGTTCCATTCATATCCACCGTGGATACCTCCAACAAAAAGAAGTTTTGTAGTTCCTGTACCAAAGTTGTACGCAACAATATCACGTCCTTCAACAGACTTTCCAATAACCACCTCCGCCTTGTCACCTTGATCTTCTGATACTACAGTTGTTGTAGATGTGGTTGTCGTTGCCACAGAAACCGGCATATCAACCACCTTAGGAGCTTGGCGTAGTAAAAAATAACCTCCGATACCAATTAGAATAATGACAACGAGGGCAATAATTGTGTTTTTCATATAGGGATAGTATACGGCAAAAACCCTTTACTAGCTACTACCCAAAAATCCTTACCAACTAACACCCTACAGCTTCTTTGCACAAAGAATAAAACAGGGAGGAAAATTGCGCGGCTCAAATTTCATAGACACGGTACCAAAAATATCTTGCAGCGGCTTTTTCATAAGCCAACTATATTGATGAAAGATGATACACAAGCCACCAGGAGCCAAGAGATTGAATACCTCACTCACTACCTTGGTCCGCTCCGCTGGACTCAAAAATGAAAAAGGGATGCTTGAAACAACCACGTCAGCAGAACTATACAGCGCCATATCCTCTGACGTCATATGCTGTACAAGGTTCTGCATAATGGTTAACCGCGAATCGTTAATACGTCCGAGCTCAAGAACAAAAGACTCATTTGATTCAATCGCTAACATTTTCCCTGAAACAGGAAGTTTCTCTAACAGGGCGCGGGTCATAACACCATCTCCAGCCCCATACTCAACAACAGTGGAGAAATTTTTAGGCAACATAGCAAGAACATCTTCCACAACATAGTGTGAACTCATTGTTATGGCACCGACTTCCTTTGAACTTCCAAGTGCTTTTTTTAGAAATGAAAATCGTTCACGCCAATTCATACAAATAAAGAGAGAAGAGTATGACTATACTTTAAAAGATATTGACCAAAAAAGATATACAGCGCAACAATTGTTCCTTCTCCAATCGTAATGCCGAGAACAAATTTTCTGATATCAACCCGGAGCGTACCACACACGTAACAAATAATATCTGTCGGCAAAATCGGAGCAAAACTCCAAAGGATGATGATGGGAAGTTCATTTTTTTCGAGCAGGGTCCGTATTTGAACCACTCTCGCGTGATGTTTTTTCTCAAAAAAGGTATCTACGTGCAAGTATTCTGAGAAATAGTACACACTTATCGAAGAGATAATAATTCCTGCAAGAATAACAAAAAATAGTGGGACTGGTGCAAAGAAAAACAAACCAACCACAATTAAGTACGTCGAAGGGACAAGAGTGAATCCGCGCAACGCTCCAATGAGAAGCAGGAGCGCATATCCAAAATACACCGACACTCCCATCACGTGTGTCAGTGCTCGTTGGAACAGTGTTGGGTAATACACGTAGACAAACAATCCCCCGCACACGACAAGAATCCACAAAAAAAGAAACAACATTTTTGAACGAAATGAAATCATGTACGCGGTATGACATTACTTTTTTCTATACGCGAAGCAAGAAATGGAGAAAATGCGAGAACGAGCATTCCAAATGGAAGTAGACCTCCCGCAAAAAGATTGTAGTCAAAGAGAATGCTCTCGAGCGACGATCCTGCAACAAAATACCCAAATGAAAATTCAAATATGAGTGTTAGTACAAGCCACAGCAACCCGACATTTAGTCGCTGGCGGGCAGTCTGAAAATGAAGATAGGGTGACGCACAATACACAACCGTCATGATAAGCGCGGAACCAATACACACACCCACTTGGCTCCCCACGAACATACCAACAATAGGAAGTATGAACATTCTTCGAAGAATGCCGTGGATAATTTCAGCGATGATAAGTATCACCCACACACCAAGAGCTCGTAGATATGTACGCATGCATGTAGTATACCAAGTTTATCTTCGTGGTGAAAAAGGCGGGTGAAAAAAATACACGCACGGCCCGCTACAAAGGAGTGTGAGCCAGAGTGCAACGAAATATGCTTTTGAATGGAGAGAAGACATTTGTTGGCTATGTGGGACGATAGTGGAACTAATTTTTATTCTTTTGGCTTCTCTACCTTATAACGCCTGTACATATCTTCGATGTTTTCTTCTAGGGTTGGCAGACCCATTTCTGCACGACGTAGATTTACTTCTTCTTCATTTTCAATCTCTCGAGGGACAAACCTCCCATCTTTTTGATCAAACTGTGTGCCGTATACTTGCGGGGTTTTATTATGTATGCGGATTCTATCCTCTAGATATGCGATGTCATGTAGAGAAACCTCTCCTTGTGGCTCCCGCTTCATAAGACCGAGACACATAATCTGAAACGCAATATCGTGATCAGCGTGTTGGATAAGAAGCCATGCATCTTTTGAAGCATCCGCACCAACTTTTGAAACTGTTGGCCAACCAATCTCTTCCACAATTTCCTTCATTCTTTCGGTATTATTCTTATCCACTTCCTCATCCCAAAATTCTTCTTCATCAATATGTCGTTCCCGCATACCTTGATCCACAGCAGCCATCTGCTGAATTTCTGAGGCAATTTCAGGAAGTTGTACAATCTCTATTTTGTTATCGGGAAGTTTTTCCATATATGTAAACCTCACGTGACGATGTTGAACATGCTTACCAAACATATCCCAAATTCCAGAAATAGAGACCTCTAGTTTGTAATCTGATTACCTTAACGAAATTTTGGTTTAAATTCACGAACCACAACCTCTTCTTCCGCTTTTATCTCAACTCGTTCCAACTCCTGAAACTCATTAATATAAAATACACCATCAAAACCATCTTCTATAACCGGAGGATTTTGTTTTAACATTTTATGCATCCTTTCTATCGCATATTCTGGCACCATTTTATCCCTTTCTTTGTTCCGCTCATTCGCTACTTCAAATGGAATAGCTGCGAATATACCTTGTACTTTTTCTGCACCATGTTCACGAGCAAATTGAATAAAACTTTTTCGCTCAAAATCTTTTGCAAAGGTTGCATCAAAAACAACCGTTTCCCCTTTCTCTAGTGAGTCGACGACCCTACGATGCGCCTCTTCCCATACTTCTTTATTTTTTGATTGGTCAGAAGCATTTCCTGTAAGTTCAGCGCGAATCTCATCTGGAGAGATGTATATATAAGAATTCTTTTCTGCAAAAGGCTTAAGAGCTGTAGTCTTTCCTGAACCTGGAATACCTATACCCATAATTATTTTCGCCATTTTTTTAGTTTAGTTTATATATAGTTTTTGTGTTGAACAAAACAGCCTGAAAAGTATTTTATTATATATCAAAGGTCTGTAATGTTCCGTTTTCTGGAGTAAAAATGATTTCTTGTGTATATACACGTTGAAGCATTTTCATAATACCACCATGCGCAACAATCAGAATTTTCTTCGAGCCATACTCTTTCTTTATAAAATCAAGAAATGCTAAAAGACGACGTTTGACATCTTCAGCACTCTCACCACCAAACCGAGTATAGTCGTATTTTTGCGCGCGGTCATCGTTATGAGCGGTCTCTGAAAACTCTTTTTCTATTTCATTCCAATTTTTCCCGGTCAACAAGCCAAAATCTCGTTCTATTAATCTGTCATCAATTATTATGGGGGCATCGATGTGTTTCTTTAGAATCTCTGCAGTCTCCAAGGCCCTTTTGAGAGTGGAGGAAAAAAATAATATCAAACTTCTCCTTACCCAGTTCTGTAGCAATTTTTTCTGCTTGATGGATACCTTCATTGTTTAAAGGTTCATCAATTCTATTACCCATAACAAAACCTCTCTGGTTTGATTCGGTCTGCCCGTGTCTAACTACAAATATTTTCATGTCTTATTTTTAAACAGAAAGGTGTCTGACCCTAACTCCCAAGTCGACCAGTGAAAAAATGGTCGGCGTTTTCATTAAGTAATTGAAACTTTTTTATAAAGCAATTTTTCTTAAAACATCGGCTGTAATTCTGCAATCCTCAAGGGCGTTATGGAGATTTCTTGGTTCAGCTCCAAAATATTGGAATAATTCTTCAGAACTAGCGTCTCCTGTGTAACCATTTTTTAGCGCATAAATATATGCAGCGGGCCATATATCTAGAACGTGAAAATCATACCTAGAAAAGCTAATTGGTCCTTCAGTAAAATCTACATTTGCTTTGCTCATAAGATTGGCAAAATGTGAAATATCTAAACTTTGAACCCACGATCCAATAAACACATTCGATCCAAACTTTTCATAAAGCATTTTACCAACTTCTTCCGGCTTTGGAGCATCATTTATCATCTTCTGAGTTATTCCAGATTTCTTAACTATTTTACCTTCAAGATCAGCATAAATGTAAGAAAGAAAGTTATCTTTTTCTTCTAATGTTTCTTTGTCTAGTAATACCGCTCCAACTTGAACAGGATGTCTCACACCTTCAAAATCTATAAGAAGAATATCTTTCGCTAATTTCATGTATTCAATAATATCACATGCTGCCGGACTAGGGATTGAATCTAGATTCCATGCTCCAAAGGCCCTTGTACCTGTTTTCTATCCAGAGTTGGCTACCTGGCCCGCCTACCGAAGCCTCGACGCAGGCAAGGACGATGTTGGAACGGCTATTAAAGCTTAGCAAAAATAACCATCGTGATACCGATGAGAATCAAAGCAATACCACCTCCTTGTATCAAGGTCAGACTTTCCTTAAAGAACAGCCAGCCAACAATTGAAGGTATCGCAATAGCTCCTGCACCATAGATGACAGGAAACACATAAGAAAGATTTCCGCCACGGGCAAAAATAATGATGACAAGAACATTCCAGGCGGCTATAGCCAAACCAGCTAGGACAGCATAAATGACCCCCGTTGAGGTCGTTACTACGGTAGAAGTTTTGTGTACTACTTTTTCGTAGAAATAATAGAGTAGAGGAAGAATCGCAGAAAGACCAGTAAAGATGGAGGCGCCGATATTCTCATTAATCTTTCCTCCCATTCGACCCAAAAAAATCGCGAAGAGAGAATAAAGCAATACAGATATTATCGTCAGGGTTAAAACGCTCATAGGTTAATCATAAGACTGTTTCTGCAGAATATCAATCGCTGACTGTAAGACCTAGAGCTGGTATCATTAATCTATGTTCAAAAAGGAAAACATCAAGGCCGTATTGTTCGATATGGACGGTACGCTCACAAATACTGAACCACTGGGAATAGAAGTAATGAAGACTTGTCTTGGAGAGATTGGGGTTCAGATAAGCGAAGAAGAATGGGTGCTTTTTGATAAAGTTTGGCGTCGTGATGGAACTGAGATGACAACGGAGGAATTCATCCACCAGATTCTAGGATCATATGCGTCCAATACAAACGAAGAGGAATTTACCAAAAGTTTTTATGACAGCTACGAAGGAGCGATAATCCGAGCTTCTCTTTTACCCGGAGCAAAGGAGCTTTTAGGAAAGCTTAAGGGGAAGTATTTGACTGCTCTTGTTACCGCAAGTAATCAATCGCAAACCCAAAAGGTTTTGAAGGAGCATGATTGGCAAGACGCTTTTACGGCAGTTGTTACTCAGGATGAATACAAAACAAAAAAGCCCGACCCAGCTTCATTTCTTATGGCGGCAAATCGACTTGGAGTATCTCCTGAATCCTGTGTTGTTATTGAAGATTCAAAGAATGGAAGTAGAGCCGGAAAAAATGCCGGTATGTACGTTATCGGTGTGCGCGCAGGCAACGAACATCCGCAAGACTTGTCTGCTGCCGATATGATTGTGGAGACGCTTATCGAGCTTCACGAAAAATTTTAGAGAAGCGAATTTACGGGTTGGCTATCTAGTACGATGTTGGAACATTTATTTTGACAAGAAAATAGGAAAATCAAAGTTCATAACATAACCAGATTCTGTGACACCACAATACAAATTACATTTTTTTAAACATCCTTGAATTTTTTTGATATCTTCCCGAGAAACACCGTACCTCTCAATGTGCTCCTTTTCGGAGATATGCAATACTCCGCCTTCACCGATCTTTTTTGGTTCCTCAAATCCAGCCTCTCTATACAACTCCGCAATATCAGAGGACTGAAATAATCTGTCGCCAATTTTATCCACGGTATTATATGCGGTGCTTATTCGTTCACAATCAGCGAGATCACCAATATATGCAGGCTGATTGATAAAAAGTCCATCTGGTTTCAAGTGTTTTTTAATTTTCTTCAATACCTCAACTTGTAGTGTTTTAGTTGGAAAATAATCAAGTGAGCTCCTCATAAGAATAAGATCGAACTTCTTTCCCAAATCCATTTCTAACAAATCAGCACAAATCTTTTTTGTCTCTGGGTTCTTATTGGAATCGAGATGCTTTTGAGAGATGTCCACCAACGTCAAACACCCCTGTCCTAATTCCTTTAATAAAGCTTCCCCGAGTATTCCACCGGCCGAAGCAACATACAAAATATCTAACGCATGGTTTGGTAGATATGGTATTACCGAAGAAACAAAACTTTGTATATTATTCTCATCAGAAAAATAGCTGTTGTATGTTTTTCCCCAAGCATCTCCCAAAACCCTCTTGTCTCTTTCTAAGTTAATTTTACTCAATTCAGAAGACATATAATTTGATGGCGACGCAAGGCGACTTATGGAACTAATTTAACCAACTAACAACTGAGATTCAACCCTATCCAAGAAACTTCTGATTTCAAAGATAGCCTTCTTTTGTTCAGTGTTTGAAACTGTTTCCAAAATCTCCATAGACTTTCGTATTGTCTGGAAATTTGACTCTTTAGGGGCAGAAGTGAGGGCCGGAATATCTTTCTCGGACTTCTGAAACTCATTTGTAAGAAAAGGAATGAAAGACTCATCTCCACGCACCACCTTTTTGATACCGTTAAAGCACATACAAATAAAGAATGTGATTCGATCAGAAAGATCGCGAGGATTTCTTTTTGTTTCAGGAATTATGTCACCTACTGACACATGCTTTTTTTCAAGAAGAATCTTTGCGTCAGGAAGTACCCGAGAACTTGAGAACGGACAGAGATAGTAATCTACTCGAATCAACTCACCATCAATCTTGTAAATAACGGCTGACTGAACCCCATCGAGAGGAAAGTTGTTTTGCATTTCGTGCCACAAAACGATTTGTCCAACTTTAGCGTAATTGGTAAACCTATTTTCTAATATCTTCTGAATATCAGAATCTTCAAACGTAACCCAGATATCAACATCACTCAAGGCATCATTCGCCCCACGAGCTATCGAGCCAAAGATGTGTGCCTCTATTGCTTCATCTTTGAATATTTCAACAATATCGTTTGTGACCTTATCACAAAGTCCTTTCATTTTTTGAGTGAATTCAGTTTGCATGTAGTTGTTGAGACGTTCGAGCCAGAACCATACATGGTCAAGCCCCGCTTAGTCCATCTGTCTTCTTCCTAACTTACTAAAACGACGCGTCTCGGACGCTTCTAAAGCTTGGCGACTTCAATTATTTTCTGGTCTATAAAGAACTTGTCACCCTTAACACTCTCTTTCAGCCACCCGATGACGTTATTTCTATTTTCTTCGTATTCCTTTGGATATAAGTCGAACGAAAGTCGGAGGGTCTCATATAAATCCTCGTACGAACTAAATGAAAGACTGGCTTGCGTTGTATATTCTCGGACCGAATACGAGCTTAGAGAATTCTTCAAAATGTCGTAAGTAAAGGTGTACGGCTTATTGATGAATTCCGCGAATGCATCCTTAATTGGACCGTAGTCTGATTCTCTCCCGTTTACGACAAAATAAGCACGACCACCCTTCTTCAAAAGAGAAGCTATCTTCTCTACAGCACCTGGCAAGTCCCTGAAGTAATAAACGACATGAGAAGCGAGTATTACATCAAACTGCTTATCGAACTCAGTAGTCTCAAAGTCTCCATGAACTATATGCACATTCGAGGGAAGTGGGTCATTGAATTCCTCCTTTTCAACTATTTGATAGTCCTCAAAATAGCTTCCGAGATGCGAGGCAAAATATGCCGAAGTTCCGAGTCCTATTTCTAAGCAACTCTCGTGAGTCTTGCCTTTCAGCAAATCAGAGATTTTCTGAACAAGAAGATCCTTCTCATTGCTATGCGCGATAAGATTGTTGTACCAGTCTTTATAGAAATCAACCATAATCTTAATTATATCGCTTTTGCTAAATTTGCTAAGCAGCGCGCCTCGGATGCTCAAGACCTGTATGCATCTCGTGCGCTCGAACCTATCTCAAGTTGGCTGCCGGACTAGGACCAATTAATCTCCAGAGGCCCTTGTGCCTGTTTTCTGTCCAGAGTTGCTGGGCTTGGATTCGGTCACGAGTTACTAAGTATTTTAGTAGCAAAGCTCCTAAAATCCTAAGTATTCTCGACCCCGCCTCGGTGCTTACTCGTCCACAGGACGCGCACCTACGGCCTTCGAATCCTACGCTCGGAACAATATGAGAAATTTTAAGTAGCAAAAGCTACCAAAATTTTCATTGTTGCTGGGCTTGGATTCGAACCAAGATGAATGGATTCAGAGTCCATTATCCTACCGTTAGATGACCCAGCAGTACCAACACAATGCCCTATTTTGGGCCTTTTTTCAATCCCCTTTTCTTTATTCTCTAATTCGCGCGAATTAGAGAATAAAGTAGAAAAAAATCATAAACAGGAATACACTTTGTGTATGCTAGTACAAAAATATATTGAATATCTCAAAGATAATCCCGAGAAGTACTGGTTCAAGCGAAAAGTATTTGGATGGGGGTGGACGCCGGCTCGATGGCAAGGGTGGGTTACCCTTATTCTTTTTATTGCCCTTATTGTTGGCAACGCATACCGAGTGGATACTCAGTCACTCTCAAACAATGAAGTACCAATCGCATTTCTTATACAAACGTTCATTCTTGCACTCATCCTCATCGCAATCTGTTATGCAACAGGAGAAAAGCCCCGCTGGCAGTGGGGCTTTCCAAAGAAGGACGATACACGCGACACACACTAGCTTGCCTGAGTTGTTCGTACTTGCACAGTAATTGGTTGCATTCGACGCACTGGCGTTACTGTCTGTGTTTGTTGTACAACTGGTACAACTGGCTGTACCACAACTGGAGCCGATGTTGCTTGAGCCGCCGCTTGTGCATCACGTTGTGCTTGTAATTTTCCTACACGAACAGCATCTGCAGCAACACGTTGTGCCAATGCATCAGTTGCTTGTCCTGTTTCTTTTATACGAGCTAATTCACGAATAAGCTGACGACGCTCCAAAACAATAGCGAGTGTATCTTCCGCACTTTTGTATTTCTGCAGTGATTCTTGCTCGCGTGCCTGCGTTGCAACAAGTGCGTGGTTAAACCCCGTCGCTCCACCAATGACGATGAGCACCGCAAGCATTGTTTTGATAAATGTACTTGTATCTTTTTGCATATAATTTTTTAGTCAATTCTTTGCCACATGTGTGTGTCTCGTTTTCGAACATCACACTCCATACACTTAAAATCATCAGGGAGCGTTTCCCACTTTGTTCCTGGTGGAATACCGCGCTCGGGGACTCCGACAGCTTCGTCGTACGTCCATCCGCATTCTAAACAAATATACTGTGCCATATAGTTTTATATATTAACGTTATTAACACACTGTAGTGTACAGTCCTACTATGAATGCTTGATGAATAGAGGTTACACCACCATTGGTATCTCAACGTGCACTCGTGTCCCCTTTCCAACGTTACTGGTAACTGTAATAGTACCATCCATCTCATCTACAATCTCTTTAACCATCGAAAGTCCTAAACCAGACCCTTCGGTGTACGTTGCATCTCGAGAAGTATCTGCCTTATAAAATCGTTCAAAAATATGAGGTATATCTGCAGGGGCAATTCCTATACCCGTATCAAGAACCTCGAGTACCACCTTCTCACCCTGCTTGGCGAGCGATACAGTCACAGTACCGCCGGAGACGTTATAATCAACAGCGTTTTTTATAAGATTCATGATGAGGCGTTCAACATCCACACCACGCCCACGCACCTGCAAACTTGCTTCACACGCGCCAGTAAGCGCAACGTTGCGACTCGTCGCATAGGATTTCATAAAAGAAACATGCTGTTCACATGCGGTGCTTATATCAATTGTCTCTGTAGGGCGCGTGCGCTGTGCCGTGTCTCGACGAGCTAGAAACAAAAGATTATTTGCCATCGTCGACATGTAGTTAATTTCATGGAGTGCTTCGACAATAAAAGATTCATACTCCTCATGAGTTGATTTTCTATCGAGGAGCACTTCCGCTCCGGCCTTCATAACAGACAATGGTGTTCGTAATTCATGTGCCGCATCAGACACAAAACGTTTTTGACGCATGTAGGACTCTTCGATTGGTCGGAGTGTTGCGCGTGATAGCAAATACGACACAATGACAATAATCAGCAACGCAACAAAATCCGTCATAAGAAGAACCGACAACAATCGCTCCCGTGCGCCTACCGTTTTATTTATTTCTTCATCATTTGCGGGTCGGTGTCGTTCTGTGACAACAACATAGCCACCGTCGTCCGTATCAAACGAAAGATTTTGAATAAAGAGTACGTACACAAATACAGAAAAAAGTGTGAGTACGAGAAAAACACCTGCAGAATAGTACGCCGTGAGCTTCACGCTTGCCTTAAAAAACGTGTTATGCGTTGAATGTGTATCCAACACCCCGGACTGTCGAAATATATTTTTCATTAGTGTCGTGTAATTTTTTTCTTAATTGTTTGATGTATGCATCTGTAATGTTACTGAAAGGGTCATATGAAAAATCCCAGCAGTGGTGCAATAATTCATCTCGCGTAACCGTACGACCTTTGTTTCGAAGTAAATATTCCAATACCGCGTACTCTTTTATTGTCAGCGCAATCTTCTTTCCCTTTTGTGTGACAGCTCGTGTCGACGTACTCAGAGCCACATCTTGTGCAGAAAATATTTCACCAACACTCTCCTTAGGTCTTCGGAGAAGCGCTCGAACGCGTGCAAGGAGCTCCTTCATATCAAACGGCTTCACTACATAATCATCGGCGCCACTATCAAGACCTTCCACACGGTCATCCACCTCTCCTCGGGCCGTCATCATGAGAATAGGTGTGTATATACCATCTTTTCGGAGATCTGCGCACACTGCTATTCCGTTCTTTTTAGGGAGCATGATATCGAGCACGATGAGATCGTACGGCGTCGCGCGCACCGCACGCTCGCCCGCTTCCCCGTCATGTTCACAATCAACAGAATAACTCTCCCTCTCAAGCATCGTGCGAATATGTTGAGCAAGTTTTACATTATCTTCAATAAGCAATACACGCATATAGACGTATCATACTCCTAGCTATGGAGTGAGCGCTAGTGCGATATTCATCAAACGTTCATAGTAATCATATACACTATGCACATGACTACAGAATACAACTTTGACAGAAAACTCATGGGAAGCGACTTAGTCGTCGCAATTACAAGTGATTCACAAGAAAAAGCGCAGGCTATTTTCGAGCGCATGAGCACTATTGGGGACGCGTATGAAAAACGCTTTTCACGTTTTCTTAATGAAAGCGAACTATCAAAACTAAACACCGCAAAAACAGCTATCGTGTCTCAAGAATTTCTTGAAGCAACACATATTGCGCAAAAATTATTTACTGAAACCCATGGAGTTTTTAATGCACTCCTACAAGTCAGCACTATTGGCTACACAAAAGATTTCTCTCTCCTCGCGCAGGAAGTACACACGACACAAACAGAAACCTACGATATAGATTTTTCCCACGTACTCATTGATGACACCCTCTCACGTATTTCGCTCGCACCCACACAAAAACTTGATTTTGGTGGATTCTTAAAAGGACACGTTGCACAAATTATGTCTCGAGAGTGTGCTGGCGCTACTGGATGCATTGTAAATCTTGGTGGTGACATCTTTACCACAGGAGAAGATGTTGGCGAACGCCCATTCACTTTTAGTGTCTTTAATCCTGTTACAAACGAACACGTCCTCTCTATGCCTCTACGAGATGCCGCAATCGCAACTAGTGGCACATACAAACGTACGTGGCACACCGACAACGGACACGTGCACCATATTCTGGAGACACAGAATAAAAATTCAAAGAGTGATATTATTTCAGCAACTGTCATGAGTACCGAAGGATACCGTGCCGATGCATACGCAACAGCAGCGCTCGTGCTCGGATCAGACAAAGCAACACAGTTATTAACTCAACAAAAACTTCCGTTTGTTTTTATTACAACAACAGGAGAACTTATCCACAGTTATGGCCTTGCCTAATTCATTCACAAAACTATATCTCGACTTTATTCAGAAATTACAAACACTCACACTGGGTATTTCTATTGCCGTACTACTCACACTACCTATTCTATTGAGTTTTTTCCCTAGCCTAGTGCCAAAAACAGCGTGGGGAATGCTATATGCCACTTCTCTCGCGTGCGTCTTCTTTGTCATGGTAATTCGACCACTTGCTGATATTTTTTCAAATACACCATGGATACGCGCCCTTGTTATTTTACGCAAAGGTCTCGGGGTCCTCTCTGCGAGTATCATTGTGTCATTTGCGTTCTCAAAAATTATTCTGACAGGAACAGACTATTTTACCGCAATGTTCACTCCTGCGTACTGGTCGCTCGCCAACTACGGGCTCTTTGCCCACCTTGGTGATTGGGCCGCAATTCCACTTCTCATTACCTCAAACAAATTCTCAAAACGTGTTCTCGGTGTATGGTGGAAACGAATTCAAAAACTTGCCTACGTGTACTTTTACGCTGGGGCACTCTATGAACTTCTCGCACTACAAAGCACCTTTGCATTTGTTGCGCTTATTATAGTAACACTCCTGGTCCTCATTGCGTTTGTAAAAAATCAATTCAAAGACAAGCAGCCTACTACTTCAATTCCGCAACCACCACAGCAATCACCACAACCACTAACCCAATCACTATGACCATACAAAAAATGAAAGCGACGATCACAGGGTGTGCTGATCTCTCAGAGTCCGCACGTGAAATACAACTACACACATCTACACCATTCGCCTTTCAACCAGGGTCGTTTGTAAATGTATTTTTTTCACTTGATGGTAAAATGATTCGTCGTGCATATTCAATTTCTTCAGATGCCGTCGATGAAAATAATCTCACACTATCCATACGAAAAACCCCAAATGGCACTGCGGGACGTTTTTTCTGGAAAGATAATCTCGTAGGAACAGAAATAGAGATACAAGGACCACTTGGACTTAATACAGCAGACAAAATGCATCACCAACGCGTGTTTTTGTTTGGTTTTGGTATTGGTGTATCGGTTATAAAAGCACTTGCACACCATATTACCAAACGCCCAGATGTGCACGAGGTGGTTATCATGACCGGAAACCGTGACAAGCAAGATCTTTTGTATACATCATTTTTTGAAGATCTATCACAACGTTTTCCACATGTCACATACCACTACACCATGTCACGTGCACTAGAAACTACACCATTAGAGCATCGTGGATACATTCAAGACCACATTGCACACCTCAATTTTGACAACAGCGATGTCTACATCTGCGGTCAAGGAGTGGCTTGCACTGCCCTTCTTGAAAAAATCAAAGCAACACATCCAACCGACTGTACCTTTTTTGTTGAAGCATTTCATTAACCTTCAAAAGGCGACGAAACCAAGGTAACCATGTTTTCATCCTAAAACTTTTTTTATGTTTGGGCGCTTTTTGGTCAAGACAGAGTGCTATTTTTTGAACACCTTCTAGACGCAGTTTCTATTCTGTGTCCGTACGCTTTTTCCACAGATTTTTTGTGCCCATTCATGCCCGCGGACGAGTATAATGCATACACATTTATTATCGTTAATTTTTTATCCTATGGCAAAAGCAAAATCAGCTGCGATTACCACCATCATTAAACGAGATGGATCAGAAAAGCCTTTTGATTCAAATAAGATTGCTCTTGCAGTCGAAAAAGCGATGAAAGCAGCTGGTGAATTCAAGGAGGGGGCTCCTGAATTAATAGCAAAAGCCGTTACCGCAAAAATACTCTCGGAAAAAAAGCGTGATACAAAATTTATCCCTACCGTTGAAGGAATTCAGGATGCCGTTGAAGCAGAATTGATGATTCACGCATTTGTTGCAACGGCCAAATCATACATTTTGTATCGTGCAGAACGAACTCGTGTCCGCATTGAACAAGGTGACGTTCCGGAACACGTGCGAGAACTTGCCGCAAAAAGTAAGGAGTACTTCCACAACAATGCACTTGGTGAATTTGTGTATCTACGAACATACGCACGTTGGATTGAAGCTGAAAACAGGCGCGAAACCTGGATTGAGACAGTTGATAGATACGTATCGTTCATGAAAGAAAATCTCGGCACCAAACTGACACAAAAAGAATATGCCGAGGTGCGTGAAGCAATACTCAAACAAGAAATCATGCCATCAATGCGACTCATGCAATTTGCAGGAGAAGCTGCACGTCGATGTAACACTTGTGCATACAACTGCACCTTTACTGCACCAACAAAACTCGAAGATTTTGCAGAAATCATGTACCTCTCCATGCAAGGATGCGGTGTTGGATTCGCAGTTGAAAGCCAAAACATCGAACAGCTTCCACAAATACAAAAACAAAAAGGAAAGAAACTCCCTGCACACGTTGTCGCCGACTCAAAAGAAGGATGGTGTGACGCACTTACCTTCGGACTACACACATGGTACGACGGACGCGATGTTGATTTTGACTTCTCTCAAGTTCGCCCAGCTGGAGCACGTCTGAAAGTGATGGGCGGTAAAGCATCTGGACCAGAACCACTTCGTTCCCTTCTTGCATTTGCTCGAGAAAAAATTCTTAAACGACAAGGACGTCGTCTCCGCACCATCGACGCACACGACATCATTTGTAAAATTGGTGAATGTGTTGTATCGGGTGGAGTACGCCGAACAGCCATGATTAGTTTGTCTGATCTCGACGATGCTGATTTGCGCGACGCTAAAAAAGGACAATTCTTCCTTACTGACGCATACCGTTCAGTGGCAAACAATTCAGCCGTCTATGAGGCAAAACCATCCAACACCGAACTTATGGAGGAATGGGTTGCGCTCATGAAAAGCGGTTCAGGAGAACGTGGAATCTTCAACCGCGGTGCCCTTGCAAACACAATGCCAAAACGCCGAGTAGCATATTTTGAGAAATTAGGATTCATTACCGACGACGGAGTAACACAAGGACCAATTGGACCAAACCCGTGTGGAGAAATTATTCTCCAGTCAAAACAATTCTGTAACTTGTCAGAAGTAATTGCTCGCGCTGGAGATACACCTGACGAACTTGTTCGCAAAGCAAAGCTTGCCGCAATTCTCGGCACCTACCAAGCGTCACTTACCAATTTCAAATACATTTCAAAGGAGTGGACAAAAAATTGTAGAGATGAGGCACTTCTTGGAGTATCGGTAACAGGTCAATGGGACTGTGAAGCGGCTCGTGAACCTGCAACGCTTCGCGCAATGCGAGATGCTGCAGTAAAAACAAATGCTGCGTATGCAAAACGCTTTGGTATCAAGCCATCAATGTCAGTAACCGCAGTTAAACCTTCTGGAACTGTTTCTCAAACGTTTAACTGTTCATCAGGTATTCACCCACGTCACTCAAAATACTACATTCGCCGTGTACGAATCTCCGCAACCGACTCACTCTTCAAAATGTTGCGCGACCAAGGAGTTCCGTACTACCCAGAAGTTGGTCAGACTATGGAAAATGCAACAACATACGTGCTCGAATTTCCTATTGAGTCACCTGAGAGTTCTAAATTCAAGGACGACTTCAGCGCACTCGAACAACTTGAATATTGGAAGAATGTGAAACTTAATTACACCGAGCACAACCCATCGGCAACTATTTCTGTTGGAGAAGATGAGTGGATTAGCGTTGTTGATTGGATACAAAAAAACTGGGAGATTATCGGCGGACTTTCGTTCTTACCACGATTTGATCACGTCTACCAGCTCGCACCATACGAAGAAATAAATAAAAAACGCTACCAAGAACTTGTTGAAGCGTTTCCTGTTGTCGACTACTCAAAATTGCTTACCTACGAACTCACCGACGGCACAGAACAAAAGAAAGAGCTCGCATGTATTGGTGGTCTCTGTGACATCGATATGCCAGCACCTGATTCAAAAAAATCAGTTAAAGCATAAGGCAATACACAGCATGAAAAAGCCCCTTCAGTACGAAGGGGCTTTTTCATGCACATCTTCATTCCATGACGCATATCGTGCAAGTGCGTACAGCACACTGGAAAGACGGTTGAGATACGCGCTTGTGGTATTTGATACCGCTTGTATGTCACGAGCAGAAATAACACGACGTTCCGCTCGACGAGAAACTGCGCGCGCAACATCAAGTAAACCCGAGAGTTCCGTCCCACCCGCGATTAAAAACGTCGTAGGACTCCCTATAATCGCTTCTATGTCGTTTGATACCTGTTCAAGCCACATCACATGCTCTGGCGTAATTGTTTTATCAACGCCAGCAAGCTCCGCCTGAACAATAAAAAGGTGCTCTTGTATAGTACGCACAATAGCAGCAATCTGGATGGTTCCCGTTTTTGCGTGGTGAGACGTAGCAAAACAAAGACCTAACAACGAATTAAGCTCATCAACTGTTCCAAGCGCCTCAAAAAGAGGACTATCTTTTGCAAGACGATCACGTGTCCCAAATAATCCAGATGTTCCATCGTCCCCTTTTCTCGTAAACAACATATACAATGTACTGAGTCGAAAAATTTACATGCGCAAGTATCGACGAACAGCGAGGTAACTTGATACCGCACCAAGCACAATACCCGCAGAAAGTAGTACAAGAAACATTTCTCCGAAGTTGCTTACGTAATACTCAAATACATTCATTGCACCAAAAAATTCTTTCGTAAACGGGCCAATCCAGTAGGTAAGTGGGTAAAAAAGAACAAGGACAAGTATGGCAGATACGACGCCGTACATAATACCTTCAACAATAAACGGACCACGAACATACATATTTCCTGCACCAACAAGTCGCATGACTGAAATTTCTTCTCGTGCAGTATAAATAGCAAGTCGAATTGTGTTAAATGTGATGATGAGTGAAAGCACGATGAGTACCATACTCAATGCAAATCCGAGACGTTCTGCTGAATCAATAATGTTCGACAACCTTTCGATAACCGCCTTATTGCTTTTGTAATTAACCTTTTGAACAATAACGTCATTTGCACTTCCAAGAGCCGCCGGACTTTCTAAAAAAGCCGCAATAGCTTCGTATTGAGATGTTTCCTGTGCTCGAATATTAAATACTGGTCCAAGTGGATTGCTGTCCAACTCTTGAATAGCGCCGAGAATTGTTTGGTCATCCTTGTGTCGTTCTTGAAAGTTTATAAGTGCTTGTTCACTCGTTGTATAGTCAACACTCTTAACTTCAGGAAGCGCTTCAAGCGAACTTTTCAATTTGAGAATATCGGCTTCTTGTGTGTCAGGTAAAAAATATACATTCACGTCCACTTTTTCTTTCAGCTGAAGAAGCGATGCGTTTAATATTGCTCCGGAAAAAAGAACTGCGCCGAGCGTAAAGAGTGTCACCATCATGATTAACACAGAAGCAAGCGACACAAAACCATTGCGCCAAAAATTTACAAATCCTGCCTTAAGTATTCTTTTTGTATTTATCCAGAACATATTTTAATTGTAAATCCTAAATTCGAATATCGAAATCCGAAATGACGATTGTTTAAATGTTTAAATGTTTGAATTTCTGATTTGTTTCGGATTTTATACTTCGATATTCGGATTTTACAAGACGTATCTTCCCTCTTTATCATCACGCACCACACGCCCTTTTTCCATAGTGATCACACGCTTACCCAAGCTATCAATAATCCCCTTGTTGTGTGTCGTCAAAAGAACAGTTGTACCTAAATCATTAATTTTCTTTAAAATCTGAACAACCTCGTATGAATTGAGCGGATCGAGATTTCCTGTTGGCTCATCGGCAACAAGAACATCTGGTTGATTTACGATGGCTCGAGCTATAGCAAGACGTTGCTTTTCTCCTCCAGACATCTGATTTGGAAATTTCCATGCCTTATCTATCAATCCAACAAGCTCAAGCGCATAAGGTACGTCACTTTCAATATCTGCGTCTTCACGTCCTGCGGCTTCCATTGCAAATGCAATATTTTCAAACGCTGTTTTGTATGGAAGAAGACGAAAATCCTGAAAAATCATTCCGATACGACGTCGTAGCACACTAATATCCCTGCGTGATAATGCGTGAATATTTGTATCTCCCAATGAAACTATTCCCTCTGTAGGATGCTCCTCTGCAAGAAGTAATTTCAAGAGCGTTGTTTTTCCTGCTCCTGAATGCCCAACAATAGAAACAAATTCGCTTGGCTCTATTGAGAACGTAACACCCTGGAGCGCTTTGGAATCGTCTGAGTAAATCTTACTAACGTTATCAAATGAAATCATGTGCATTGTGAATGAATTAAGAAAGTCGAGTGTGTGTTTGTGTCTTCTTCTGAGCTTCAATAAACTCATCAATATCGCCATCGGCAAGCACGCGTTCCACATCTCGAACCTCTACACCTGTTCGGTGATCTTTGATCATTTTGTAGGGATGCAATACGTACGAACGTATTTGATTTCCCCACTCGGCATCCGTTGTTGCTGAAATCGAAAGTCCACGCGCACGCAACAACTTTTCTTCCTGCTCTTTATGATACAACTTTCCACGCAAAATCTCTAGTGCATAAGCACGATTTTGTGCTTGATTACGCTGTGTTGCTACGTGCACTGCAATACCTGTTGGTGTGTGCACAATGCGCACTGCTGTTTCTCGTTTGTTGACATTTTGTCCACCCGGTCCTCCAGCCCGAGTAAATTGAATATCAAGATCTGTTTCTGGAATTTCTAGTTCATGTTCATCTTCAAGACGTGGCAACACCTCAACCATAACAAACGACGTGTGACGTTGTTGTTTTGCATTAAAAGGTGAGATACGGACAAGGCGGTGCACACCTTCTTCATGCTTAAGTTCACCATATGCCCCTTTTCCCTGCACTTCAAACGTGATATTACGAATACCACCGTGGTCATTTTCGTTTTGGTGCATCACCACATGACCCCACCCTTTTCGGCCAAGAAACGCTAAATACATTGATGTGAGCATTCGTGCAAAGTCTTCAGCATCAAGACCACCTGCACCAGAAAAAATAGTAACAATGGCATTTCCGTTGTCGTGTTTTTCTTTTCCTTCAGCTTGAAGTTTAAGATCTTGATACTCTTTCAAAACAGCTTGTGCACTCTCTTTATCGTTCCAAAAATCACCCCGTGCCATCATCGCCTCAATTCCCTTAATTTTGTTTTGAATCTCAATTTCATCCATACCCGACAAGTATACCAGAAAGCCTAGCACCTTTTCCTAGAGCCTTTTATTGGGTACTATAGGTGAGCTCCCCGCCCGGGTAGCTCAGATGGTAGAGCAACTCCATGGTAAGGAGTAGGTCGCCGGTTCAATTCCGGCCTCGGGCTCCAGTCACCAAAACCGCCGAAGTAGCTCAGTTGGTAGAGCACCGCTTTCGTAAAGCGGGGGTCGCCGGTTCAATCCCGGCCTTCGGCTCATTAAAAACACGCCAGTTGGTGGGGATGGGGTGTATGAATACACTCCATCTTTCGTTGTAGAGGGGGTCGGTTCAATCCCGGCCTTCGGCTCACGTAACAAGTTCTCTCTTTATTGTGTAGATACTGACGCTACTGGTTCCATTTGAACACCTTTTTCAAGTTGTCGATACACATACGTTAATACAAGGAGCGAAAGTGGAATAGACACGAGAAGACCAACAAAAGCAGCGAGAATTCCAGCGATATTAACTAAAATAAGAATACATAGAAAACCAAACAATTTCCACTTGTATCCCTTTGTCAACCGCCAACTTTCTTTCAATGCTGCAACTGGCTGCATATTTTTATCGAGAATAAGAAACGGAACAAACATAAGTCCAATTTGAAGCATAATCCCAGGAACAATAAGAAGTACCAACCCAATGAGAACACTTATTGCCGAGAGAATAACCGCCACAATGTAGTGCCATAAAGTCGTTCCCTTTTCGCCAAACAACATTTCAAAAGAAATACTGCCTCCAGCGTGCGCTGTCATGGCCATACGAATAAACCCAATGTACAACCACCACAACAATACAGCGGTCGCTAAACCGATAATAAAATCGAAAAGACCTTTGTCATTACTAATTTTATCTGAAATAAATGACACAGCACCAATAAACGCTGTTGAACCAACAAATATCCAAACATTAGTAGAAAAAATCTTCCACGCCGATCCAAATGCTTCCTTAATTGATAGTTTATTCATATGTGGCCAAGAACCTATTAACACTAGTATGTCTATAGTATACCGCCACGGTATTGAAGATTCAATAAATATACTGAAATTGCGGGTCAGGCTTTTTTATTGTAAAGTAGTGGTGTCTGCTGGTGTAATCAGGCCCAAAAGGCCTCTTGCATCGACAGCGTTCGAACCACATAGTTAGGCGCCCCCCCATCTTCTCAGCTTCAAAAGAAAAAGAACAAGCTCTTTTTCTTTCTTGCTTCGAAGACTACGCCCCAAACTACGTGTCGTCCTCATTTGTCGGTGTAGCTCAGGTAGTTAGAGCGAGGGACTCATAAGCCCTAGGTCGCAGGTGCAAGTCCTGCCACCGACACAGTTCGTTGATTTTAGGAGTATTTTTGGTATAGTATGACAGTCTGGGGTTGTAAGCAGCAGCTTACGAGTCCAGCATTCAGGGGAACATAAGCGCTCGAGTTTCCGTCCTCTCGGTATCAAGCAAAAATGAAAACAGGCTTTCCTTTTTGCCCTCACCTCGATGACTACACTCTCGCGTCTGCATACAACCCTCATTTGGAGTCGTAGCTCAACTGGTTAGAGCGCCTCCCTGTCACGGAGGAGGTTGCGGGTTCGAGTCCCGTCGATTCCGCCAAACACAAAACAAGTCACCCTCGGGTGACTTGTTTTGTGTTTTATCGAGGAATTGACACGAGTGAACTGCTTCACTCGTGTCGGGACTCGAAAGCCGGAGCACGGCGGTGCGAGGCGGGGCTGCACAAATTTTCAGCAGAAAATTATGTGTAGCCGAGTCCTGTATCAATAGAACCTGTGACCGAGCCCTTCATAGAATCGACGGGACTCGAAAATACACAACCACACATTCACGATACACACGGACGTGCGGTATACTAAAGATGTTATTTAAAAAATATTTATTATTAAGTATATATAATTATGTATCCACACACACGATACACGAAAGGAATGACGACGGGCGTTGTTGTTCTTGGAATGCTCCTCCTCGCAGGGGTTATCACAGTAGCCATTATTCGAGAAAAACTTGTCGCACAAGACTGGCAACAAGTTACCATCACTGGAACCGGAAAAGTTCCCTACACACCTGATCAGGCAATAATTACTCTAGGTGTTCATGTTGATAACGCAGCGACCGCACAAGCGGCACTTACCAAACTATCTGATGTTACTTCAAAAGTAATTCCTGCTCTTACGGCTCTTGGTATTCCTACAGAAGATATTTCAACCCAAGCATACAATCTTCTTCCTCAATACTATTATCCAGATGGAAAACCAGGAGCAATTAGTGGTTATTCAGCCGATCAGCAACTTAACGTAAAACTTACACTCAAAAATGGAACATCAGATGAGCGCGTTGGAAAAGTAATTGAAACAGCAAACGCGCAAGGTGTAAATCAGGTGATGGGCGTTTCATTTACTGCATCAAATGTTCAAGACCTTCAGCAACAAGCCCTTCTCAAAGCTATTCAAGATGCAAAAAGTCGCGCACAAACAACTGCTGAAACTGCAGGTGTAACTCTTAAAAAGGTTGTTTCGTGGTGGGAAAACCCAATTAATGTACCTGGACTTACGAATCCACAATACTCAGCCATGGGAGGGGGTATGGGCGGAGGAGATGCAGGCGTCACGCCAACAGTTCCTTCAGGAACCCAGGAAGTTATCGTGCAAGTCAATCTCAACTACTCAATTAAGTAAGAGCACATCGTACAAAAAAGACACCAGAAATGGTGTCTTTTTATTGTTGCGGGGGTAGGAATTGGTCACGAATCACTAAGTATTTTGCTCGCTACGCTCCCAAAATCCTAAGTGTTCTCGACCCCATCTCGCCAGCACTCAAACAATTGAGTGCTGGCTCCGACCTGCAATTCCTACGCCATAAAAACGTAAGAAGTAAAAATAGCTAGGCACAAAGCCTAGCTATTTTTATTCTGGTTGCGGGGGTAGGAATTGCACCTACGACCTTCAGGTTATGAGCCTGACGAGCTACTACTGCTCTACCCCGCTATGGCGCAGTATACAGAAAAAGAGCCTACAAATCAAGATTTCTTGTCCTCAGTGAAAAGTAAAACTATTCTTCCATCTGCGGCTTTTCAATTGAAAGTGTTTCAACTCCTCCAGTTTCTCCCGCGATACGTACAACATCTTTATCAATTTTTGCGAGTTCTTTGTGGGCAGTGTTGAAATGATTGACGGTCGTACCGAGTGCAGTTCCCAACTTCATCATGAACACATTGTAGTTGCTGATATGGCGACCTAATTCGCCCACTCGTTTTTGAATTTCTTTTGCCTGATCTTCAATTTGTAAACTACGAAGTCCTTGTAACACCGTTTGAAGATACGCGAGGAACGATGTTGGCGAAACAATAATCACCTTCTTACTAAACGCATAATCAATCAAATCACGCGTTGACGTCTTCACCGCACCAACTTGATTAATAAGTAGATCGTAGTACACACCTTCTGATGGAATAAACATGAACGCAAACTCCATGGTGTTTTCTGCTGGACGAACATACTTACTCGTTTCATCAATTCGATTTTTGAGATCCTGTTTAAATGTTTTTTCGTACTGCTCACGCTCGGCAGGATCTCGTGCTTCAAGAATACGATTGTAGTTTTCCAACGAAAACTTTGCATCAATCGGCACAATTTTATCTTTCACAAACACCACCGCATCGACAATTTCACCGTTGCCAAATGCATACTGCATTTGAAACGTTCGTGGTGGCAACACGTTTTGCAACACGCTTTCAAGATAGTACTCGCCCAAGATACCTCGTTGTTTTGGGTTCTTCAAAATATCCTGCAAGTTTTGAAGCTGGTCAGCAAACGACACCACCTGCTTATTTGTCTCATCAAGCTTCGTGAGGCCTTCCGTTACCTCTCGCACAATTCGCGTTGATTCAGAGAGCTGAGAGCGCATGGAATCGTGCATCGTTTTTGCACTTTCCCCGAGCTTTGCATCAACAGTTCGAGACATTTCATTGAGTTGTTGGAGTATCAGCGAAAGCCCTTTATCTTCCCCCGCAGCCCCTTTTGCACGCATCGCGAGCCATACCTGCACGGCAACGGCGATAAGCACAACAACGGTGAGAATAAGCACAAGTGTGTCGGTCATATGTGCATAGTATACCCCATACTGCCCATAAAAAGCACCGTGTGGTATCATACAAACCATACTCGATAACGTTATACTATCTATGTCACTACACTCAACCATCAAGGAAAGCATCAAAGATGCCATGCGTGCGAAAGACACCGTTCGCCTTTCCGTTTTACGCGGACTTACAACGTCTTTTGTTAATGAGCTCATTATACTGAAGGAAAAACCAGATGGAGAACTCAATGATGAAGCTGCTTTGGCGGTTATTGCTCGCGAAGCAAAAAAACACAAGGAATCTATTACTCAGTTCGATGCTGCTGGACGCACCGATTTATCAGAGGGTGAAAAGGCAGAATTGGCCATTATTGAAACATTTCTCCCTGAACAAATGAGTCGTGAAGAAATTGTAGCTGTCGTGCAAAAGAAAAAAGAGGAGCTCAACGCCGATGCATCACAAAAAGGAGTCTTCATCGGCGCGGTAATGAAAGAACTTAAAGGAAAGGCCGACGGAAAAATTGTACAAGAAGTGGTGAACGAATTGCTTGGATAATAAAAGTGGAATAGTGGATATAGAAAATAGCATATGACAAAAAGCCGCGCGATACTTCGCGCGGCTTTTTGCTTGCTACTATTTCTAGCACGCCTCTCCAGTACTTGTGATGCACGTACTCTCAGGAAGATCCCCCTGTGCATCGTATATCGATTTTTGCATAAAGTAATTTACCGTAAAAAGAATACCAAAACTCAACAAAAGAACCATAATAAAACCGAATACGAAGTGAAAGAAATTTTGATTGAAGAGGTTTTTCATACACGAAGAATTATACACTATTTTGGCCAGCATATAATTTTTCGTTAGTACCGAAGTAAAAATCATGACGGGTTATGTGCCGAGCGAGTCTCTCCCCAATACAAAAACCGCCCCACATGGGCGGTTTTTGTATAACTACTTTCCTAAACTAATCAGAGATTAATCTAAGAAACAATCATTACATTGCGTTCAAGAACAAAGGATCTGTCTTGAATTCGTCAAGGTTGAATGTGTAGTAGTTTACAAAGTCACCATCAACAACTCCACCAGCTGCTTCAGCTGTTGTAGCATCTGCCCAGTTGATTGAGCGGATTGATACTACTGAAGAACCGTCTGTTGGTGTTGTGTCTGCTGTCAAGATAACTGTAAGAGTGAAGCGACGTGTCTGTCCATCCTCAATCCAGAAGCTACCTGCTGAGTCCTTAGTCTCTGTTCCTTGTGCTGAAAGCACCTTTGAAGAAACTACAGGTTGACCAGCTGATGTTGAAGTTGCAAATACAACTCCTTGACCAGCGGCGTCTGCTGCACCTACGTAATCGAGAGTAGATGCATCAATGTACATATCGTCGTCAAACGCTGTTACATCGAAGACAATCTTGTATTCACCTTGGTCGTCCTCACCTGCTGCGTCAGCAGTAAATGTGCGAACAGCTGTTGGGTTTCCTACAAGTTTAACTGCAATTCCTGAGTCGTATACAACGCTTGCTTCTCCAAGTGCTGTACCAGTAAGGTCGCCAGAAGTGAGAGCTTCACCAGCTTCGTCTTCTGCGTCGATAAGGTCAACTTCTGTTCCTGACATTTCTGCCTTGATTGTGTCTCCTGCGTCAAGAGCATCTGCAAGTGAGAGGAAGTTTGCCTTCACAACAAACACAACTTTATCTCCAGCTGGGAGTGTGTAGTTGAGGTCTGTGAAAGTAATTGTCTCTGTTGCACCTGAAGTTGTAGGAACGTTTTCTGAACCAATCTCTTCACCATCTGCGTAGAGAGTAACGTCAGAAATCATGTCGTCAACGTTTCCTGCCCCTGTAGCTGTGAAGAGAACTGGAATTTCGTTGATAAGGATGTCTGAAGTTCCCTTTGCCTCAAGGTTGAAAGAAAGGAGTTCAACATCTGCAGTATCATCTGTTGCGTCCACGTTGATAACGTGTGCGTCATTGATTGTTGCGTCTCCAAGAGATGCCTTCAACTCAATGTTTGATGCTGATGCAAATGATTCAAACTGAAGTGTACGTGCAGCTGTGCTTGGATCCTCTGAGATGAGAGAACCTTGTGCGTCCTCAAAGCGAACCTGGTTGATGTCCAATGTCCATGTTCCAGTTGCCTTAAGGCTGCTAATACCACTCACTTTAACAACAAGCTTTCCGATTTCACCGGCCTTAATAACTGCACCGTTGTCGAGAGAGATTGTCTTTTGGTAGTTGTTGCTCTTTGTGAATTCAGATGCATCTACACGTCCGTACTCTTCTCCATCAAGCCAAACAGAAACATCACTTGCGTACTTGTCGAAGTTGTTTGTTGCTGATCCCTTGTCGAAGTTGAGGCGAACTGCTGTAAGTGCGAGGTCAGAACCATCATCTGCTTCAACCTCAAGACCAAGAACGCTTACATCTTCCTCATTCTCACCAACCTTTTCGTTGTTGAGAGCTGTTGTAAGAGAGTAATCGTTTACTGATCCTGCACCACCCTGGAGTGATGTACTACCACCTGTCGTTGTTCCGCCAGTTGTAGTTGTTGGTGCGCATGTTGATGCGAACTTTGCACGAGAAACCGCGCCGAAGTATCCAGCTGCTGGCATAACACCGTTAGCTGTTTGCCATGCTGACACTGCTGTCTTTGTAAGAGGGCCAAAGAAACCTGTTGCTGTTGCTGAGAACATTCCCTTTGAAGCAAGGTAACTCTGGAGTGCTGTTACATCTGCACCTGAAGATCCCAAAGTGAGATCACGTGTGAATGCGTAACAACCTGTGCTTGCTGCTGAAGAACCACCCTGTAATTGGGAGATCTGTGCAAGAAGCGCTGTAATTTGTGCCTGTAGTTCCTCTGCTGTTGCTGCTTGTGCGGTTGAACCGACAAACAAAGCTGCGGCAAGAAGACCAACCAAGCTGATTCTTTTAATCATATGTATTCATTTTCTCTCGTGAGAGAGTAATTGATAAACTACTAATAAATGCTTATAACGTTTAACTAACTCCTCAACTCATATCGCCCCACATGGACGAATGCGCAAAGGGTAGTTCACAAGAATTAAGAGTCGTCGCACGACTATGTCTTTTCGTATCGTGTGTTCGTTCTGAAAAAATACTCGTTATTCAGGATATGAAATTGTTAAGGAACAGTCCTTCTGAAACACAACTCGTTTCTGCAATACACCATTATATGTTCACATGCCTCTAGTATCAAAGAACTTTGTGGATAACACAAAAATTCTTTGTCCACTTGTGCGATGCGTACTACCACCTAATGGCCCAATCACTATACCACAAAACACCTTTTTTTACCAAGTGTTTTGATGCATAACAGGTCTACTTCGAGTATACACCAAAATAGGCCTAAGGTTACATGTTTTTGGGGATAATTTGGCGCATACGAAGAATCCTTACCCCGTCATTGCGGTGCAAGGATTCGAAGCATACAAAGGGGTCTCACTTCTATAGACGTTGGAGATACTACTCTTGTTACCAAAAAATCGGGTGCTTCTTGTACTATCCTTTGTGGACAAAATACGTTGTCCAGCGACGCTCTCCTCGCTTATCCAAAAGTCCTTGAGAAACGAGGTCAATGAGATCTCGTTGGATTGTCTTTTCACTGCAGTTTGGGATGTGTTTTGAAATGTCCTTTATCATCACATTTCCTTTTTCACGCACAACAGAAAGAATCTTATCTTTTCGCTCTCCTGTTCCAGATTCAGTTTTTGTGCGTGTCTTTTTTTCAAAGACATTTTGTTTTCGGACAACATGATGTGTCTTTTTTGGTGCTTTATTAAGGACATCAACAGAATGTCCTTTATACACGACGGTTTGGAACTGCTGGGAAATCCCCTCAGAAAAAAGTGTCCCCAATGCAGAGTTTTGAATGTCAGACATTTTTGTGTACGCATTAAAAGATTCCGAAAGTGCCTTAAGTTCACGAATAAGAATACTGCCATTCATATCAGAAATAATACCCGCCAATACGCCGACTTCTGTTAAAGACATTACTTCACGTACACATTCAATAACGTCGTCGGATGATACGCGTGTCTTTGTATCGTGCATGTTTGAGTATGACGATATAAAAGACATCACATCAAGTACTTTTGACCTGAGCCTGTCCCTGAGAGGGTCATGGGTGTCCATGAGCCCAGTAACAAGATATACAGCAGTTGCTATCTTTTGCGCGTGAGAAGAAAGTTCGTCATGGACACCATGTTCGGATTGGAAGGGAAGTACGCCCACTGAAATGTCCTTTTTATTGTCTTTTTGAAACATATGTCTTTTATTTCATGACGTAAGAGACATTCACAATACTACTCCTCGGGATGTAAAAGACAAGATGTTAATCATAAAGCACGTAACACGAAACATGTAATAAGGTCTGGCAACGATGCGATATCACCTCCTTTTGTTATTGCGTGGTACACGTTGCGTGTTTTGTGTTCTAAAGAGTTATCCACAGTCCCCTTTTGTGCATCGCACGCACAAACAACACACCAACAACGTGGTACAATTCGCATATATGGCAAAGAAAAAAAGAGTCGAAAAAACCGAACCATTCTTTAAACTTGGACTCCAAGAAGAAACAAAATACGCCGTCTTATCAGTTGTTTTTTGCGTTGTGGGTATCTTCCTTTTATTAGCAGCTTTTGTACAAGCAGGTATCGTTGGAGAGAAAATATTTTCGTTTTCTTCCACATTACTCGGCGTCGGATATTACCTCCTCCCTACCCTCGCATTCATTCTTGCGATCGGCTACTTTAAAACTGAGAAGGCAAATTTTGCACTCACTAATGTTGTTGGTTCTCTTCTCTTTATTGCATCGGGACTCGGTATCATTGAAGTACTTTTTCCTCAAAAAGCCGGGTACTTTGGCATCTGGATTGCACATCCTCTCGTCTACTTATTTGCAACATCTGGAGCAATGGTGGCACTCATCGCGCTCTTCCTCATTTCTATATTAGTACTTTCAAACACACACCCACTTTCTGTCATTAATGCGTGGCGAGAACGTCGTGCAGAGAAAATGGCCGCACGAACCCTTGCACAAGAAGACGTGAACGCGTCTGTTGCTGCGGTTGAAGAAAAGCAGGCACACGAAATGCCTATGGAAACACCTCAAGAAAAAAACGCGAACACTCCCGAAGAAAAGAAAGACGGAGGACTCTTTTCATTCAAGAAAAAGAAACCGGACGGTGAACCTGAGTTCTCTCCATTATTTGCATCAGTGGCTGGTGACTACATTCCTCCCCCACTCTCCATCTTTTCAAAAGATTCCGGAAAACCAGGGGTTGGTGATATCAAAGCAAACGCAAACATCATCAAAAGAACACTCCAAAACTTTGGTATTGATGTTGCCATGGACGAAATCTCCATTGGACCGTCCGTTACTCGATACGCAATGAAACCAGCCGAAGGTGTTCGCCTTTCAAAAATTCTTGGACTTCAAAAGAACCTCGAACTTGCACTTGCTGCACACCCTGTCCGCATCGAAGCGCCAATTCCAGGAAAAGCACTTGTAGGTATTGAAGTGCCGAACTCCGCAAAGACAACCGTTGGTCTTGGCAACCTTCTATCAACTGAGGAATATACCGCATCCCAGCACCGCCTCCTCATGACACTTGGTCGCGACGTGGATGGCCAGGCCGTCTTTGCAAACCTCGCAAAAATGCCTCACATGCTTATCGCAGGTACCACAGGATCTGGAAAATCGGTTACTATTCACGCACTCGTCAACTCTCTCCTCTTCCGCAATGGGCCAAATGCAATGCGATTTGTGATGATTGACCCAAAGCGTGTTGAATTGACCCTCTACAACGGTATTCCGCACCTTCTCACTCCTGTTATTACCGACCCAAAGAAAGCTATTCTTGGACTTAAGTGGCTCGTAAAAGAAATGGAACGACGCTATAACGTTCTTGAAGAACACAAGGTGCGCGATATTTCTTCGTATCACAACTCAATAGTCTCTCCTGCTATCGAAAAATACAAAGGTGCTGATGAAGAACTCGCCATTGATATGCCCGAGACCATGCCGTACATCGTTGTGGTTATTGATGAGCTTGCCGACATTATGAGTACGTACCCACGCGAACTTGAAGCCGGCATTGTCCGTCTTGCTCAAATGTCCCGCGCGGTTGGTATTCACCTCATCCTTTCAACACAACGACCATCAGTGAACGTTATTACCGGCCTCATCAAAGCAAACATCCCAGCCCGCATTGCCATGCAGGTGTCCTCACAAATTGACTCACGAACAATTCTCGACACATCCGGAGCTGAAAAATTACTCGGAGCCGGAGACATGCTCTTTATGTCAGGTGATATGGGTAAGCCACGACGTATTCAATCGGCGTTTATTTCTGAAGATGAGGTAAAGAAAGTGAGCGAATTCTTGAAAAAACACGACAATGGCAATGCCGAAACAGAGCTCACTCTCGATCTCGATACATCACACTCGTCGGATGGAGGAGGATTTGGTGACGAAGATGAAATAGACGACGACCTCTTTGAGGACGCTCGCGAAACAGTGGTGCACGCAGGAAAAGCATCAACATCATACCTTCAACGAAAACTCCGCATTGGGTATTCACGTGCCGCACGATTGATGGATGTACTTGAGGAACGAGGTGTCATTGGACCAGCCGATGGATCGAAACCGCGTGATGTGCTCGTTGGCAAACCGAGCGAAACGAATGGTAATGATGGTACTGTATAATCATGGCCTTTAGACCCTCAAGTAGGTACGTTTTTATTCTCCTCGCGATTGCGGTTTTTGTGTCGTACGCATACTTTGAAACACGTGGGTACATTCACGGCCCTCAATTGACCATAACAGCTCCCACCGACGGATTTTCCGTTACCGAAGAAGAACTCACTGTTGAGGGAGACGCAAAAAATATAACCGCTATAACCCTCAATGGCCGAGCAATCTTTGTTGACGAAGCGGGTCATTTTAAGGAAAATGTAGTACTCATGCCTGGGTACAATGCACTTACCCTTGCTGTTACCGATCGGTATGAGCGAACAAATGTGCAGTACTTGCGAGGAATGTATATGGCGTCTGCGGCTGACAAAAATATTTCAAAAACACCCGTAGCAACTTCCACTAATTCATTGCATGAAGCTTCTACTAAAAACACCGACGAAAACCAAGAGACGGCAACAACAAGCACACCACTAGAGAACGCCAGCTCAACGGCAACACATACACCCGCAACGACACTTTAGAAAAATTTTATTAATACCGAGTATAGTAGCAACACATAACACACATATATGGCATTCAATAAAAAAGCAAAAGCACCAAAAGAGTTGAAAAAGACTGTCGGACAAATCGAAGACGCACTCCGACAAATCAAAACAAAATTTGGCGAGGACGCCATTATGATGTTGGGTGCTCGACCACACGTCGATGTTGAAGCAATTCCAACAGGATCACTCTCCTTGGATGCCGCACTCGGTATCGGAGGTATTCCTCGTGGACGTATTATTGAAATTTATGGACCAGAGTCATCTGGAAAAACGACACTCGCGCTACACATCGTTGCTGAAGCACAAAAACTTGGTGGCGTATGTGCGTACGTTGATGCCGAACACGCCATGGATCCAGAGTACTCAAAACGTCTTGGTGTAAAGATTGATGAACTTCTTATTTCTCAACCAGATACAGGAGAACAAGCGCTCGAAATCGTCGAATCACTCGTTCGTACAGGAAAAATCGACGTCATTGTCGTGGATTCCGTTGCCGCACTCACACCAAAAGATGAAATCGAGGGTGAAATGGGCGCACAACACGTTGGTAAACAGGCACGTCTCATGAGTCAGGCACTTCGCAAACTCACAGGTATTGTCGCTAAGAGTAAGACGGTGGTTATCTTTATTAACCAGATTCGTATGAAGATTGGTGTCATGTTTGGGAATCCAGAAACAACTCCAGGAGGAAATGCTCTCAAATTTTACGCGTCAGTTCGAATGGACGTCCGCCGTATCGCGCAGATTAAAAAGGGAGAAGAAGTTGTCGGAGGCCGTGTTCGTGTCAAAGTGGTGAAGAACAAAGTTGCGGCACCATTTCGACAGGCAGAGTTTGATCTTGTCTTTCCTAACGGTATTTCCCGCGAAGGTGAGCTCATTGCACTAGGTGAAAAATACAGCATCATTGAAAAAAGTGGTGCATCCTACAAGTATGGAAGTGTCGCCCTTGGACGCGGATATGATGCGACACGACAATTCCTCATTGAAAACAAAGATGTTGCTGAAAAACTCACGGCAGAGATTATGGAAAAACTGAATGCTGTGGAGGAGTAGCGCACCTTGCCGTTTTGGCCCATTTTTGTTACCTTGGAGACGCTCGCCAGCATATTTAGGCGAGCGTTAATCTGAACGCATATGCTTACATACAGCGAAATTCGCAACGGAAAAGTCATTCTTCTTAACAACGAGCCATACATTGTGCTTGATTCACACGTGTTTCGTAAACAACAACGAAAACCGGTCAATGCTACTAAGTTACGAAACCTCATCACAGGGAAAGTAACCGAGTACTCCTTCCACGTATCAGAAAAAGCTGAGGAAGCAGAAATTGAAAACCGACCTCTTGTTTTTATCTACAACAACAAAGGACAATGGTGGTTCCATGCCGTAGGTAAACCCAGCGAACGTATCACACTCGATGAAGAGTTACTTGGTGACCAGTCGAAGTTTTTGAAAGAAAAAATGGAAATCATTGGGCTCTTTTTTGATGATAAACCTATTGGAGTTAAACTTCCTATTAAGGTGCAGTACAAAGTTGTTGAAGCACCTCCAACTATTCGTGGAAATACGTCTCAGGGTGGAAACAAGCTCGTAAAGCTCGAGACAGGGGCCATGATTAGTGCTCCCCTCTTTGTTGAAATGGGAGACACACTTGAAATCAATACAGAAACCGGCGAATACGTTTCCCGAGCATAATCACTCTTTTCAGCAACTAAAAAAACGCCCTAGAGGGCGTTTTTTTGTATTGGTTGAGTGAATCTATCCTGCAATGTATGGAAGAAGTCCCATAAATCGTGCACGCTTGATTGCAACGGCCAATTCACGCTGGTGGGTACCACACACTCCTGTGTATCGTCGTGTCTTCATGCGTGAGTAGGGATTGAGGAAACGACGCAACACCTTGATATCTTTATAATCAACGTGTTTGATGTTTTGTTCTTTAAAAAAGCAACTCTTTTTCATACGATTTTACAAATAAGTAATTAAAAAGGAATGTCTTCTGGGTTAATACCTTCTTCTTGTGCGTCTGGATATTGAATGGTGTCTATTGCTGGTGCTGATTGTTCCTGTTGCGGCTTTCCCTTCCCTGCACCACCTGAGAATGATTGTCCTTCAGATGCGCCACCAGAACGTGGCCCAAACTGTACGTGATCTGCAATAACCTCTGTTCGATATTTCTTTGAACCGTCTTGTGCATCCCAACTTCGAGTTACCATACGTCCCTCAACAAATGCTGATGATCCCTTGCGAAGGTACTGAGATACTGTTTCTGCTTGTTTACCAAATACAACAACGTTGTGAAAATCTGTTGACTCTTGTTTGTTTCCCTCTTTATCTCTCCACACACGATTTGTTGCAAGACTAAATGTTGTCACCGACGAACCTGAAGGAAGTGACTTGAGCTCAGGATCGCGAGTGAGGTTGCCATACAAAAGTGCTTTGTTTATATACATAGAAGTTGGGAGTTGGGGGTGAGAAGTTAGTGGTTAGTTTTGGTTTAGGTTTTGGAAATTTGGTTTTTTGGAAAACTAAACGACAAGTTTTTCAATCTCAACGTCCATTTGTTCTGTTGTCATCGGAGCAGCATCTGGAGCAACCGGAGCAACGTCCTCAACCTTCACATCTTCTTTCTCTTCTGGAGCCTTGTGATCAACATGACCAGCATGTGCCGGGTGTTTAACAACAGGAGCATCCGCGTATGTCTTTACCAAGAGGTGGCGTAGAATGTGTTCATTTTTACCCATTTCTTCTTTAATGGCGTGCGCGTGATGTGGAAGTGCCTCGAATACAAACCAACCAAAGTATGCTGTAGCACACGTGTGGCGAGTTCGTGCAATATCACACACAAGCGGATATGCAAGCGTCATAAGCTGAGGCCATTCTTCACTGAGTACTTTGGCATTGTGCGCATCAAGCATAGAACGAAGTGTGTCCATTTCTTTTGCGAGACCATCGTCTCCAACCATAGGAACAACATGAAAACCAAGCTCATAGAGCCGGCTGTCTGCATCATTGTCTTCCTCGATATGTTTTTGTTTCTCTTCTACCATAGGCGTCCTAGCGTAGCATATGTTTACCCCCGTCGCAAGGGGCGATTTAATAATTATTTTATATCCCAAAACGGCTTTTTTCCCTTGTTTCTAGCCCTATATTACACAACATCACCTTCAATACGAAAGGCCCTCAAAGCATTGGCGGTGAGCATTCGCGCACATGCTTCAATTGACAGACCTTTAAGCTCGGCTATCTTTTCCACAACGTGCCGAACATACGGCGGTTCGTTTCGTTTTCCTCGAAATGGCGTCGGCGCAGCAAACGGAGCATCTGTTTCTGCCATAATCATGTCCTGTGGAATAAAGCGAATCACTTCGTCGTAATCCCGCGCAAACGTAATAGGCCCATCAAACGACAATGAAAACCCAAGATTGAGAAACCGACGCGCCACATCAACGGTCCCAGCAAAAAAGTGCACATTACCTTGTATCGTGCTTCGTGCTTCGTGCTTCATGCTTTCGAGCACGGTGAGAACATCCTCATAGGCATCCATTGATCCTTTTGCAGGGCGTGCATGAATCATAAGCGGAAGTGCGTGCTCCTGCGCAAGTTCTACATGTTGAATAAAAAGGCGCCTTTGTTCTTCTTTAATATTTGATATCTGATATTTGTCATTGGGATTATTTTCGCCCAAGCGAAAATAATCCAGCCCCGTCTCCCCTAGTGCAACAACCTTTGAGTGCCGTGCGAGTTCAGGAATCCCACCAAAATCTGCGTGTACACCTTCGTGGGTAGGGTGAATACCAACAGTCGCAAAAAGATGTTCGTGCTTTTCCGCTAATGCAATTGAATCCTTTGATGTCTGTACATCAGTTCCTACTGTTATCGTACCAATCTTTTCTTCTTTCATGCGAGCTATCACAGCGTCTCGATCAACGTCAAAATCACTGAAGGTAAGGTGCGAATGAATATCAAAAAGTGAGTACTGCATGGGACACTCACACAAGACTATCACTAGAAAAATGACGTTTTGAATCCTGCAATAATTCCATCGCAATAGCAGACAGCGGCACCGCAAGAACCATACCAAGAAATCCCGCTAATTCTGCCCCAACGACAAGGGCTAGAATAATAATAATCGCAGGAACACCGATAACCTTATTTACCACAAGCGGATAAATGAGATGGTTTTCAAATTGTTGAATAATGACAAACAAACCAATCACAAGAAACGCGAGAGAAACACTCCCCTGTGTATATGCGACGAGTACAGCAGGAATACTCGAAAGAATAGGACCAAAAAGAGGAATGATTTCAAATAGCCCAGAAAGAACTGCGAACAAAAATGCATGACCAATACCTAGAATTGTAAGTCCAAGATAACTCAACACACCAACAATGAGCATCAACAACAGCTGGCCTTGCATCCACTGACCTATTTTGCGTTGTGCGCGAACCCACAAATCTAATACATACACTCGATGTCGGTGTGGTGTTACTAACTGCAAAAAATCAGAAATTCCATTTTCTCGAACAGATAAGTAGAACGACAATACAATCACAAGAATAAATGAGAATACACCACCGAAAATAGTACTGAGTGTCTGGAACGCACCTCCTGGAACAGTAATAATCGAGCGTAGAGATGAAAGTACATCGCCTGTGGAAAGTGTACTTGAAATACCCTGAATGACCGCTGAAGACTCAGGAGCAGCAAGACGACCTAGAAGAGAATCCGAATCGAGAGAACCCAAATATCCCGGAACTTGAGATAAAAATGCCGACAAATCACCCAAAAGTGACGGTAACAAAAAATATACAATTCCAAAAAGCGTCGCTGCAATACAAAGATACATTATGACCACTGCGACCGTTCGCGGAAGACGATACTTCATGCACCAGCGTGTTGCTGGCTCAATGGCTGATGCAATAACAACCGCAGTAAGAACCACTAGTACTATATCTTTCAAAAGATAGAGTGCATACACAGAAACAAGAACGCATACGGCCTTTAACACCGAAAGTGGCTCTATTGAAAAACGTACATTTTGTACTTCCATATAGACAAAGTATATCCCAAATAACAGAAGTTGGGAATTGAGAGTTACGAGTTGGGAGTTTACACCCTGAATCCAAACACGTGTAGAGCATGTCCTGCAACCAAACGCGCAACAACCTATTCAACCACACGACTCCACGAAGAATCGAACCCTGGGTCTGAGTTTAAGTTGGTATTCAACTCATAGGCAGTATCCCCCACAGTGCCACCAACAGTACTGTCTGTTGCTGACAATGTCGCATCTTCCAAAATAACCGGAACTGAACCTATCTGTGTTGCCGATGGAGTAAGTCCAATTTGAAATGCAACGGTTCGAGCTGGCGTACTAAACCCACTTCCTGCACGAATTTTTCCTGGACGCCATATAATTTCCCTCGTTGAACTGTCAAAAGAAATACTTTCCGAACTTGGACTTACCACACTCTCCCATGACATGTACGCAGGAAGTACTGCCTTCACCTCTGTGCCCGTTATGTCGTTAACCGAATTCGAAACTGACCACGAAACCGTGTACGTTGTTTTTTGTTCAACTCGTGGAGGTACCGGACCTGAATTTTCAAGTGGCCCTGTTGTACGAAACGCTTCACTTGTTAGACGAACATCGGATGCAACGCGTACTACCTTTGTACTATCAGACCTCACCTCTTCTGGAGTAGCACTTTCGGAAACGGCATTTGCTGTAAACGCGAGCACAAGTGAAATTTCTGGGTTTATTCTACCCGAACCAGCCGTATCTGTTGGAAGGACATCAAACGAGAATGATACTTTTCCTTGTGATCCGGAATCAATCGTCTTCAATGCAGAGTTGCTGACTTTCGTCCAAGTAAGCGTGTTTTTTGATGAATTATAAAAACCATCAGTAGACACAACTTTTTTCTCATTAACAGCCTCTCCCTGAAGAGTGACCTCTATCACACCATCAGTCAGTTGTGTTGGAAGATTATTTTTCCATGTGATATCAACCCGAGCCGTACGTCCTGGGTACAGCGTGACAACATCATTCGAGCTTCCATTGATAACCATACGCGTATCAATAAACGAACGCGCAACTTGTATTGCGTGATCCGTTTGTGCAAACACAGCACCAACTTTTGTTGTGTCTCCTTGTGTTGCAATACCTGATGTAAATCTAAAAATACGGTCTTCTCCATTTTGTCCAGAAAGCGCACCTCGTATATGAATCGTTCGTTTTCCCTTCGGTTCGATACCCCCAAGCGCCCACACCGTATCACTAAACGTTGGACTTGGATCAGCTGCGGAAAATGCAAAACCAAACGGATAATTCGCAGCAACCACAACATCTTGAAGTGGTATCGCCGAATTTGATGTGATATCGAGTGTGAGATCAATATCTTGTCCTGAATTAATTGAACGTGGCGCACTTAAAATAAGCGTAAGCGGACTTGCACCGATACGTACTGCAAAACTACTTTCTTTTGAGAAAATAGCACTCGAACCCGCGACACGGTACTCCAAACTTACAATAATTGTTTGTGTGCTTCCCTCTTCATTAAATAAAATTGCTTTGGTTGTTGTGGCGACACTCTTACCTGACGGAATAGTGCCCAATGACGCACGGTATCGAGGTAATTCTTTTGTAACATCATCTGGTGTACGTGTTCCTGTTGGATATTCAATTAAAATATCTGCAAGCTGAAGTGCTGATGCGTTTGTATTGTTTACCTCTATCGCCAACGGAAGCACTTCTCCTGCCGTTATAACCACAGGTCCTGTCACAGTAATTTCTATTTTGTTTGCAGATACAAGGTTTCTGTCTCCACTAAAAAAGAAGGAGGCGGCAAGCAACGACGCACAAAAGAAAATAACAGCTCCAATAAAAAACCATTTGACCGGTGTGTGGTGACGAGTAATACGTGTCATAGCATGAACTGGCTGATGTGTATGTTCGTGAGAAAAATCCTGGGCAACTTCAGTATAGCGCTCTTCACGAAATCCGGAACGGTGCAACTGCGTAAGTGAGTCTTCTCCAGGTGTGTTGAGTTTTTTTGCCAATGATTCTATAGGACTGTCGTTGTCAATAATAGGTTCTTTCATGTTCTCTTAGTATATCCCAAACCAATACCAAACTAAAACTAACCACTAACTTCCAAAAAACAAGGAGCACAGCGACTATGTTTTTTGAGAACCCCGCCCTGGCGGGGTGGTGATTTTACACATCTCCCTATCGCTCGCTAATAAAATCAACCACTTCCAACCTCCCACTCCCAACTCCTATTATTTTATATATAATCAAATTCCTTAAATACATTTCGGAAAAGAGACATCACACGCTTTACCTCTCGATGTGTCAGAACAAAATCAGATCCTTGGTGTGCAATGCGATTACGAATTTTGTGCGCTTCCCACGCATCATCAAGAGTGACAAAATCACTTTTTTCTATCGCTTTAAGCTTTTCACCAAGTGTTTCTCCGTGGTACCCCATACTCGTTATTAATTCATCAAGAAGAATATCTGCTTCGATGATAGCAACTCGCCAATCAGCTGGATTTTCTGATGCTTCAAGTTTTTCCAAACGCTCCCATCGTTCATTATGTGAAGAAACGTCTTCCCCACCAAGTTTCTTTTCGAGTGCCCGCATATCATCTTTGTGTTTTTTCATAATCTGACGCCATTGTCTCCACGAATACACCGCAAGGAACGCCCCACACAGTGTCACAATGGCAGATACCCACAAAAATACAGAACGCACTTGCCCCACCCATCCCGACAGTTGTTTTTCTATACTCGTACTATACACCCACCCATCAGGGCTTGATTCAAAATCAACATTAAAAAGTGCATCACTTCCATACAGCACCGGTTCAGAAACGATTGTTCCCATAGCACCTTTTTCATGCACACCAAGAATGCGATCACGAAGAGACGAGCCCCACACATCGGTACGTTCAGATGTTATAACACTTGTGTTCAATGGCGTATATTGAGTAACTTTTGATGAAAAGGAAAACAAAGCATTTCGCACCACTACCTCTGGTTTAAACTTTCCACCATCAGCAAACTTGCTTTGAAGTATGTTAATGGCAACCACAACACAAAAAAGCATGACAAAAATTCCAATGAGTGTTTCAGTTGGATTTTTTGGTGGTGGAGCTGGTTTTTTTCCTTTGTCTGCCATAAATAATAGAGTTTGGAAGTTGAGAGTTAGAGGTTAGTGATTAGAAATAGAATGTAGTGTGTAGAGTGTAGAAATTATTCCTCGCCTAAGAATTTCTTTCCAACCGCAAACAATCGGTCCTCCTCCATGTGCGGTGCAATCAACTGAACCCCGAGAGGTAGTTGTACACCATCTTCCTCAACCGTACCCGAAGGAATCGACATTGCTGGCATACCTGTGTGATTTGATGAAACAGTAAAAATATCTTCGAGATACATCGCCACGGGATCATTCACCTTACTTCCGAGTTTAAATGCAGGACCTGCGGTCGTTGGTGTAATGATAACATCACAGTGTGTAAATGCATTCTTAAAGTCTTGCGTGATACCTCGTCGTACTGCATTCGCCTTGTTGTAGTAGGCGTCGTAATATCCCGACGACAACACATACGTCCCAATCATAATGCGACGGCGCGGCTCAGAACCAAATCCCGCGCCTCGTGTTTTAAAATAGTCAGCAATCAAATCAGCGCCCTCTGTATGAAGCCCATATTTCACGCCATCAAAACGAGCTAAGTTTGAAGATGCTTCTGCAGGCAAAATAACGTAATACGTTGGTACGGAGTACTTTACTAGAGGAAGTTCAATATCAACAAGTTCATAGCCAAGTTCTGCAAGTTTTTTCAGTGCGGCATCAAAATTCTTTTGAACATCATTACGAAGTGTGTATTCTTCAAGAAATTTCCTTGGAACCCCTATCTTCTTTGAGCTTTGAGCTTTGGGCTTTGGGCTTTGGGTATAATCATTTTCATCCACTGTCGTGCTATCCATAGCGTCCTTTCCTGCAATTGTCTTAAACACCGATTCAACATCAGTAACTGTTTTTCCAAATGGGCCAATCACATCCAATGACGAACCGAGAGCAATCAATCCGTGACGCGACACACTTCCGTATGTTGGCTTTAAACCAACGAGACCGCAAAGTGCAGCCGGCTGACGAATGGAACCACCTGTATCTGAGCCCAGGGACGCAAGTGCCATGCCCGAAAGAACAGATGCGGCCGAACCGCCCGATGAACCTCCAGGAACACGTGATGTATCAAGTGGATTTTTTGTCGCCCCGTATGCCGATTGTTCGGTTGAGCTCCCCATGGCAAACTCATCCATGTTCGCACGACCTACAATCACCGCTCCCACTTCTTTAAGTTTAACAACAACCGTTGCATCGTATGGTGCAACGTACCCTTCAAGAATTTTTGAACCCGCAGTTGCTGTGTGACCCGTGTAGAGCATGTTGTCTTTAAGGACAATGGGAATTCCTGTGAGAAGTGTGCTCTTCCCTTCAGCGATCATCGCATCTGCGCGCACGGCCATGTCACGCGCATCTGCAAACACTTCAAGGAGCGCGTGAATCTCACCATCTTTTGTTTTGATATTTTCAAGACACGCATCCAAAAGTTCCACCGCAGTGAATTCTTTTGCGTCGAGTTTCTTTCGTGCATCTGCAATAGAAAGTGTGGTGACGTCAATCATAGAATGTTTTTTACCTTCACAAAGTTTCCTTCGCGCGCAGGTGCATTATGTAAAAGCGCCTCAGTGTACTCTCCGCCCTCGTGTGGATGCGCATCCTCTCTGAGTATGTTGTGTGGTATTCCCACAGTCGCATGATCATCTAAGTTTACGTCCGCTGTTTTAAGCTCATCCACGAAGGCAATGATATTATCCATATCCTTTACCAACGCATCCTTCTCGGATTCGGGGAGCTCAATACGAGCCAATTGCGCGAGTTTTTCAATGTCTTCTTTAGAAATAGTCATAAAATCAGTATATCATGCTGTTAAAGACATGAATTCCTTCTCTGAAATAACCTTTACACCAAGCTTTTTTGCTTCATCGAGTTTTGTCCCCGCTTCCTCCCCCGCCACTACGTAATCGGTTTTTTTGGATACGGAACCTGAAACACTCCCGCCGTTTGCTCGAATTATTTCTTTTGCCTCATCACGAGAAAGTGTTGGAAGAGTTCCTGTAAGCACGAATGTTTGTCCTTTTAGTTTTGTACCTTGTATTTCGTCTTTTACACTCTCAATGGTGATGTACTTAAAAAGTTGTGTGAGGAGTTTTTTGTTTTCTGCATTCCTAAACCATTCATATACCGATTGTGCAACAATCTCCCCCACTCCGTCAATTGCTTCCAGTTCTTCTTTTGATACACTTGAAATTTTTTCTAATGTTTTAAAATGCTTTGCAATATCGATCGCCGTTTCTTCACCAACGTGTTCAATGGAAAGTCCAATCAATAATCGCGCAAGCGTTACTTTTTTTGCTTTTTCAATTGATGTAATGAGGTTGTCCGCAGATTTTTCGGCAAATCTCGGCAAACTCAACAAATCTCCTTTGGTAATGGTGAAAATATCAGCAAAATCAGAAATGAGTCCATTCTCCAAAAATAATTTTACTTGCTCTTTTCCAAGCCCATCAATATCAAACGCATGTTTACCAACAAAGTGTTCGAATCGTCTTTTGTTTTGAACAAATGAACCTGTATATTTACACTTCCACGCCGCTTGCCCAGGTACACGCTCAACAGAACCATCTCCACCACACAACGCCACGTGCGTCGGAAACTTCCACTTCTTCTCTTTTCCTGTACGTAAATCTTTCAATACCTGCACCACCTCTGGAATCACGTCACCAGCACGTTGCAACACCACAGTGTCCCCCACACGAATGTCTAAATCAGCAATGAAGTCTTCATTGTGAAGTGTCGCACGTGACACAACGGCACCACCCACAAGAATAGGCGTGAGATGCGCAACAGGTGTGAGCACACCCGTGCGTCCAACCTGTAACACAATATCTTCTACAACTGTTGTCACCTGCTGGGCAGGAAATTTATACGCAATACCAAATCGTGGCGCCTTTGCTGTAAATCCAAGAGCTTCTTGCAACTCTTTTTCGTTGACCTTTATCACCACACCATCAATGTGATATGGCAACGACGAACGTTTGCGTAGTGCATCTTGGTAGTATGTTTCAATCTGCGCAACATCTGTACATAGTGCACAAAGTGGGTTGACTGAAAAGCCGAGTTCTTTGAGTACCCGGAGCTCTTGTAGCTGTGTATTTGTATTATGTGAAGAAGAAATACGTTCGACATCGTACACAAATGTCTCCAACTTTCGCGAAGCTGTCACTGATGCATCAAGTTGACGGAGTGACCCCGCCGCAGCATTTCGTGTATTTGCAAATACCTGTTCACCTCGCTTTTCTTTTTCGGTGTTTATACGATGCAACTCCTTTTCACCAAGCCACACTTCCCCAACTGCGATAACGTCGATTGCTTCGTGTAATGTATGCGGAACCGATGCAATCACCCGCGCTGTGTGCGTAATATTTTCTCCAATCTCTCCATCTCCCCGCGTTGCAGCAAGTACCAGTTTTCCTTTTATATACGTAAGTACCACTTTTAGTCCATCAATTTTAAGTTCAGCACAGTATGTAGGCTTTTGTTTCACACCTTCTTTTTCCAAGAATCGTTTTACTCGTGCATCCCACTCAATAAGTTCCTCATGTGTAAACACGTTATCAAACGAATACTGCGAAACTTCATGACGCACTTTTGCAAACGCTTCCGATGGTGCGCCTCCGACTTTTTCTGTCGGCGTATCAGCACCTTTTAACTCGGGGTGCTTTTTCTCCAATTGCAAAAGTTCGCGCACTAATGCATCGTACGCTTCATCACTTATTTCAGGTGCATCGAGCTCGTGGTACAAACGAGCATGTTTTTGCACTTCTGCCAAAAGCTTGTAGTAGTGTGTTTGTGCCTGTTTAGACGCCATAGTAGCCCCATTGTACCCTGAAAACGACATACGTTCGACCTCCTACATGGAGGTCGAACGTCCCCAAAATCATCCCTAGTATGTCGCCTTAAGAGCTCGTTCAAGTCGTCGAGTACTACTCATAGAGCATGTATTATACCCGCGAGAAATAATTTCTGTCGATGAAATAGTTTCGGAGGCCGCTTGTTTTGTTACCGTTACGAGCGCACACGTATCATCACTAAACGTCATATCAAATGTTGTTTGAGAATAGTTTGGATTATTTTCATCCGTAACAACATCCCATCCTTTATTTTGTCCTTTCTCGTCAGTATTCCATCCCGTATTCGGATCATTTATCACCTGTTCAGAACAACTCAACTGAATCCCTGCAGTACCTTCCTTGTTATCAACATACTGTGGAACTGGTGGAACAAATTCATTGTGTGGCGAACCTTCATGTAATTTTTCAATTTCAGCAACAGAGAGCACTCGGTTATATATACGAACATCATCGAGCATACCATCCAAAAACACATCATCCCCCTCTTCAGGAAACGGTTTTCCTAACGTAAGAGGTTGTGTACCATTCAGTCCAGAAAACAAACTTGCAGCTTTTTTCGCATCAAATACTTCCCCATCTATATACCCATCAAGCTCACTTCCACCATACGTAATCACAACATGATGCCATGCACCCGTTCCCAATGCCCCTGTCACAGTCGTCCCACCATTTTGATCTCCAGCAGAAAATGTCCCCGTTGAATCAATAGTCCATCCATGTCCGCTCGTGTCTTCGCCAATAAGTAAAATCCATTCCTTCGGAGGAACTTTTGATTCACCTGAAGGTAGGTTGTTGATATACACCCAAGCACTTACCGTATGTGAAGTCTCTTCGCCGTCAGAGAACGATAGTCCTCTTACATGCCCAACGTTCATGTAATCACCTGAACCGTTAAACGCGAGTGCATTTCCAATATATCCATCTGCTCGAGTTTGACCACCAATAACAGTACCTTGATTTCCTTGCCCACTACTATCAATCGCCTTATCAAAATTTGTATCCCCTTCTTCAAATCGCCAGTACCCTGCCAACCCACTGGCAAGTGAATCACCATAAAACCCGAAAGCGGGGGTGCCGCTATTTCCATGTATGTAATCCCAATACAGTGCACACTCAAGTGCCGAGTCCGCCGCATAAAATGCTCCTTCTGATTCACGTACACCTGCAGTCAAAATAAATTCCTTGTACGTAATATTAAAAATTGCCAATCCAACGGAAAGGAGAAGTGACGAAATAAGCATGGCGTAGAAGAGAGTGAACCCGCCAGTATGGGAAAAATCAAAAGTCAAAAGCTCAAAGCTCAAAAAAGATTTTTTGGATTTTGGATTTTGGATTTCTGGTTTCATGTTTTTTGGATTTTATGCTTTGGATTTTGAGTTTTTGTACTATTGCCAATTAAACAATTTCTCATGCAACACATACGTTCTGTGTACCAACACATCATCCCATGTAATCGTAACAGTAATTGACGCTTCTGTGTCGGGGGTTGTTTCAGTTATGGTAACGCTACGCTTAAATTTTGTATCCGCCCATCCACTTTTATCATTCCCCGAATACCCGTACGTACCAGTGCTCTCTTTAAATTGTAAAAATGAACACGCACCTTTAGTACTACACGATATAACCGTATCATTTGGAATATCAACAGCGCACGAGGAGCCGTCCATACAATCTTCAAGCCCCTTGAGCCAATCAACAGTGTTATTAATTGCATTCGTATCACGCCTGTATCTCACAAATTCAACAACCTCTTGCCCAAGATAGTTTGCAATCACTTGATCACGCGCCAAGCGAGCAGTACGGAGACCTTGTGATGCCAATGAAAGCGGTGCCACCACTGACACAACAAGCACTGCAATGGCCACGACGGTTTCGATGAAGGTAAACCCGGCAGACATGTAGTGTGTAGCACGTAGCATGTAGCGTGATGATTTGTATGGTGTTGTATTTGCTGTGTGTTCCATGGTGTATGTATACTACTTGTTACATGTTTTACGTTACGCATTACATGTTCTGCCCTCTCCTACTCTACTCTCTCCAAAAATCTTTGCGTAATGAGTGTTTCTAAATCAAACGCCACTTTTGTTCGCTCCGTCTTTCCTGCCGTTCCTCGAATAATCACCAGTACACGTGGCTGCTCGGAGGCCCCATCACCAACAAGGTAAAACATAAACGTATCAATATCCACATCAGGTGCAGTTACCGGAAGAAACCCACTTCCATCACCCACATCTCTTTCAATGGATCCTTTTTCCGAACCTCTTGGTTGTGAAAATGCATACGTCACCTGTCTGCCGTCCCTGTCCATAAAAGAAAATTCGGTGGAGCCGTCAGGACATGTTTTTGCACTTCCGCACCCATAGTCAGTTCCCACACGAATGGCGCGCGTCATAGAATCTAGTGCAAAATTAAGATTGTTCATCACTGTTTTTGTAGCTTGTGCTTTTCTATTTGCGTCAAGCATAGTCACCACAGATGTTGATGCAACAATCATAACCACGGAAAAAATGAATACCGCAACAATCATTTCAACGAGCGTGAACCCAGCGGACATGTAACGTATAGCATGTAACGTGTAGCAAGGTGGTTTGTGTGCTCTTGTGTTTATTGTATTTTTCATGATTCGTGTTTTGCGCTACATGCTTTCTGTTACATGCTTCGCGTTTCCTCTTCTACTGCACCACGTCTATTCCTCCCGACTCCGCCGCTTGGAGTTGCGTTACTGAAATTTGTCCTGTTGAGCGCACGACTATAAACCGACTGCCCCCACGTGGCGCAACCAACTCAATTCCAACGGCGCCCATCGCACTTCCGCCTTTTTCATCTGCATTAATAATTGCATCAGGATTTGGACGCTTAAATATAATTGTTGCATTCTCTATCCTACTTACATCACACGCATCAAGACTCGATACGTCGGTACAAATACGAGCAACGGTAAATCCGCGTCCCAGTGTAAATGTTTCAAGAGTTTCTTCGTCTGGAGTATAGCGATAATCTGTCGATGCCTTATCCTGAAAAAGTGTGTAGGTTGTCATATCAGGTTCAAAATACACACCGTATGGAAAATCGAACTCATTGCCCTGTCCAAGTACGTTAATACCATAGTTTTGTGCCTGCCTCACAGAGAGTGCAACATCGTACGCAACATCTGCTAAAAGCACTTCGTTGTCAAATTGACCATTGCGCACCAACACAACCGTTGAGATAAGCGCAATAATGCTCACCGTAACAATAAGCTCAACGAGAGTGAACCCGGCACGGCAGATACTGGATATTGGATACTGGATATTGGAAGTTTTTTGTGTTTTTTTTGTGTACATTTTTCTAATTTCTAGATACAAGTCTCTGGTCTCCAGTATCTAGTCTCTACTATCTACCCCAACAAAATCGCTATCAAATTAATCTGCCAGAAAAAGACGAGTGCAAAACCAAGAATAAGAAACGGTGCAAATGGAACTTCGCTCTTCATTGTAAAGCGTTCATGCGCGTCAGACAATGCACGAGCATGCGAATGTCGTAGATGCTCAGCACATACAAGTGCGATACTCACTACGGCACCAATCCAAAACGCAAAAAAGACTGCAGAAATACCTCCTGTTATTCCAAGAATCCAACCAATACCTAAAGAAAGTTTTGCATCACCAAATCCCATCCATCGTCCTCCTGAAACGAACCACAAAAATGCAAACGGAAATGCAATCAATGGACCAGCAAGCATGTCCATGAGTGTTGGCAGTTCAAGTGTGGGAATCCAGGTACTCGTTACAAAAAGTGCACCAAACGAAAGAGCGATGAACGCATATACAAACGCATTGGGAATTATTTTGTGGTGTATGTCATACACAAGAATAACCACAAGAAGTGACCAGATGACAAACGAGGTGACAAGACCAACAATGTTTTCTACTCCAAACGTTGCGTACGACAGCACAAACAGCACTGCGGTCAAAAGTTCAACAAGCGGATACTGCCATGAGATTTTTGAGCCACAGGTACGGCACTTCCCTTTTTGTATCAGAAAGCTGACAAGAGGAAGCAATTCAAACCACTGCAACTGCTCTCCACACTGTGCGCACCCCGAACGACCCGCAACAGTACGTCCTGTGTTGTGGCGGAGAATGACCACGTTGAGAAAACTTCCAACGATTGCACCGAGACAAAAAATAAAGAAGAACGAAAGAAATTCCATCCCGTTAGAGATAGGAAACGCGACGCGTTTCCGTAGTTATCACACGTTTGTGCGCATGCGGATAAAAACTTTTTTGGGAAGATATGTTCATATTCATAACTGATACATCTCTAACGGGACTCGTACGAATAGTATAGCATTTTAAATAAGAGGTCGGACCTCGAAACATAACAAAAACCCGCTTCAAGCGGGTTTTTGTTTGCAATAGAGTTTCGAGAGAGATTACGGCTTGAGGTCGTACACTCCAGCGGCTGTTCCGTTGAAATCTGCATCACTGCCAGAACATGCCGTCCCTGCGGTTGCATTTGAATCACTGTTAAGTGCTGTATGAGTTGTTTGTTCAAGAAGCACTCCAACGTGATAAGAGTTACATGCTGTACCAGTTGTAGCAAGTCCTGCGTATTGGTATCCAGCAGGTGATCCAGCAGGAGCAACTGGCCATGAAGGCATGTATGTGGTTACCAATGAAGACGTGGCTGCCGGATATAGACCAGCGTGTGAATCTGCATAGAGTTCAAGTGCCAACTGAATCTGTTTAATATCTGAGATACGCTTTGCATCACGTGCCTTTTCACGTGCACTATTAAGAGATGCCAAAACAACTGATGAGAGGATGCCGATGATTGCAATCACGACAAGCAACTCGATGAGGGTAAAACCTCGTGTGAATTTCTTCATATTTTTTGCGAGTTAATAAATAAACGCTTGGTTAATAAAGCTCTTTTATTATAGGCTTTATTTTGGAAAGCTGAAACCCGACTGTGGATAACCGTAAAGTAATGAAGATTGGTGGTTGGGAGTGAGGGGTTGGTGATTAGAGTTGGTTTAGAAAGAGGTCCGACCTCCAAGAAGGATGTCGGACCTCTAAAACACCGGATTTCTGCTTAGAAGAAATCCGGTGTTGGATATATTTGATATTGAATTCCCCTCCTACATTCCCGCTGAAATATTGTAAATAGGGATAAGAACTGACGCCAAAAGCGTACCAACTCCAAGTCCCAAAAGCACAATCATGGCTGGTTCGATGAGATCCACAAGTGTATCAACGGCATTCTTTACCTCTCGTTCATAGAAGTGTGCCAACGTCTTGAGAATGCCCGCCAACTCCCCCGTCTCCTCACCAATACGAATCATTTGTGTCATGATGTTTGGAATAAGCTCACTTCCTGACATTGCATCCGCAACGCTCGAACCACCTCGTACACTTTCAACCGCTTCCTTCAACAAATTTTCATACAATGAGTTACCTACAACCACCGAACTAATCTCAAGTCCCCTGAGCATGGGAATACCCGATGAGAGCATTGTGTTCATGTTGTCAGCAATACGCGAAAGGTAGAGTTTACGATACAACGTACCAATATACGGCACAGAAATCTTTACTCTTGAAAGTGCAATATCTCCTGCTGGCGTATTCATGTATCTCCACAACCATACGCCACCAAGTGCAAGGAGAATGACAAAAAAGATACCGTAATTCACCATAAACGAACTAATTCCAATAACCACCTTTGTGTATGCTGGTATTGCTTGTCCACTATCCTCAAGAATAGTTGAGAGTTTTGGAATAACCGTCGTAAACATGAGCGCCATAACGACGAGGAAGACCGAGATAACAAACGCAGGGTAAATGAGCGCATTTCGAGCCTTGGACGTTACTTCATACATACGATCAAGATAATCCGCGAGATACAAAAATGTTTGATCTAACTTTCCCGACTCCTCACCCGCACGAACCATGTTCACGTAAAAAAGCGAAAAGATTTTTGGATGTTTTTCAAGTGCTTTTGAAATAGCACTTCCTCCCTGTAAATCATTTGATACTTCAAGGAGTGCGTACCGAAGTGCAGGCTTCTCTGTTTCTTCGGCAAGCAACCGAAACACACGAAGTGCAGACACTTGTGCTTCAAAAAGTGTTGCTACCTGTCGAGACAAAATAACGAGGTCTTTGTTGGAAACTCCTCCTCCAAAGGTAAATGATTTTCCGAGCGCGCCCTCTTCTTTAACCGCTTTAATTGACGAAATAACCAATCCACGCTGTTGCAACGACCGAATCGCAATATCATCATTGATAGCGTCTATTGTTCCACTTTTTTCGTTTCCGTCTGTATCTAATGCTTTGTAAGAAAAAATCATAAAAATTATCCACCAATTTTAAGAAGTGCCAGTAGTATCACAACACCAATGCCAATGTACAAAATTACTTTCATCCCGTTAGAAACAGGAAACGTTTTTCGTTTCCGTAGTATTAGAAAGTTTTGTTAACATTTTGATCATCGTAAGCATAATACCATTATAGTTCGTCTTAACTGAGTCATTTCTAACGGGATTCATACTAAATGAGTCTCTCGAGCACTGCAGGATTAAGCGAATGAATGCGTGCCGTCTCAACAGTAATATCCCCTCGACGCACCAACTCTGCAAGCGAACGATTCATGTCTATCATGCCGTATTCAGAACCTGTTTCAATCACGGTATCTATTTCATGTGTTCGTGCTTCACGAATAAGATTTGCTGTTGCCTTTGTGTTAATGAGTAACTCGTACGCAGGAACCAATCCACCCGATACTCGTTGTACAAGACGTTGCGAGAAAATACCAATAAGAGAACCTGCGAGTTGTAGACGTACCTGACCTTGCTGTTCTGGAGGAAACGAGTCAATAATACGATCAATGGTTTGTGAAGCACTATTGGTGTGTAACGTCGAAAGCACCAGGTGTCCTGTCTCCGCTGCGGTAACCGCCGTTGCAATTGTTTCTTGTCCACGCATCTCACCCACCATGGCAACATCCACGTCCTGACGAAACATTTGTTTGAGTGCAATGTGAAAATCCTCCGTATCGATATGAATCTCACGTTGATTAATCATGGACTTCTTTGGCTCAAAAATGTATTCGATAGGATCTTCAATCGTCACAATGTGGTCAGCACGTTCAGAGTTAATAACATCAATCATTGCGGCAAGTGTAGTTGATTTTCCGTGCCCCACAGGTCCCACCACAAGAAAGAATCCTTGCTCGCGACGAGCAAAATCGGCAAGTATTGTTGGTAGAGCAAGTTCTTCAATAGTACGAATCTTTTTGGGAATAAAACGCAATACAATATCAATACCACCACGAGAAAACGAGCAGTTGCCACGAAAACGAGCCGCCCCATCTCTAAAACTGTACGAAAAATCAATTTCTTTATTGCGCAAAAAAATCTCTTTATTTTCTGGCGTCAACAACGTCTCCATAAGACCGCGAACATCTTCCAACTGCAATACCTCTTTTTTTACCAACGGAATGAGCGTTCCAGACACACGAATAGTTGGATGATACCCTGTGGATAGGTGCAAATCTGATGCACCCTCTTTCACGGTGATATCAAGTAAATCAAAAAGTTCTTGTGTGTATTCTTTTGATGACATAGATGTGTATTATTGTACCATGGGAGTATCTTGTTCTGGTGCATTTTCGTCAACAAACGAATCGTCCGCAGTATCATACAAACCTCCTAGTGTATTAACTTCTTCAAATGGTACCTCCCCACGCATACTTTTCATGAGCGCATCTTCACGCATAGTAATCATACCGTGTGCACGAGCAGCGGCAAACAATTTTGGTTCAACGGGATCCGTCAAAATAATGTGCTCGAGTTCTTTGGTCATTTCAGCAACTTCAAAAACAGCAACACGCCCACGCGTTCCGTTTGGACAATCATCCGTTGATTGCAATCCATAAAATTCACTCGACGGCGGTATTTCTGAACGATACTCTTTTGGCAAATCAGCGAACTGTTTTTCAAACATTGATTTCAGGCCACCATCAATTGGCATTTTCTTTCCTGAGTCAGGACACAATTTACGCACAAGACGTTGTGCCATTGTTAAGATGAGCGTTGGGCCAATAAGAAACGGATCAACACCCATATCGATAAGACGTGGAATAGCACCCATGGCATTGTTGGTGTGGATAGTTGAAAACACAAGGTGACCGGTGAGCGCCGCCTGCACTGCAAGTTGCGCTGTTTCTTTATCTCGAATTTCTCCCACCATGATGATGTCTGGATCTTGTCGAAGTGTTGTGCGAAGTCCTGACGCAAACGTGTATCCAATTTCTGGACGCACCTGCGATTGGTTCATTCCTGAAATACTGTATTCAACTGGGTCTTCAAGAGAAAGAACGTTTTGTGTTTCTCGGTCAACTTCTTGCAACATCGAATAGAGCGTCGTTGATTTTCCTGAACCTGTTGGACCAGAAATAAGAATGAGTCCGTACGGTCGCGTAATCGCATTGCGAATTATTTTGAGATTACGCTCTGAAAAACCAATCTGCGAGAGGGGCAACACGCCTTTTTCTGAATCGAGAATACGCAACACCACCTTTTCTCCATAGTACGCAGGAAATGTTGAGACACGGAAATCTATTTTACGACCTGCAATGCGTGCCGAAAATCGATTGTCTTGTGGCTTGCGCTTTTCATCAAGCTTCATGTTACAGAGAATTTTGATACGCGCGACGATTGCTTGATGTACCGAAAGCGGTAGTGTGAGGTTTGTCGAGAGCGCACCATCAACTCGAAAACGAACTTTTACACTTTCCGCGGTTGGCTCAATGTGAATATCTGACGCATCTCCTTCAATGGCATGCTTGAGAATCGTCGCCACAATTTTTGTTACAGGAGCATCTTCAACAAGTTGTGTTTCGCCGGTATCTTTATCTCGCTTGCCTGCTTCTTGTAATTTACGAGACAGCTCCTCCTCTTCTTCACTAAGCTCTGTCTCCAAATCAGTGAGTGCCTTGGTCACCTCCCCCGTCAATCCTTGATAATTTTTGAGAATATTTTCAAAATCAGTTTGCGATATCAAAAAAAGTTTATAGGGCATCGATATCTTTGTCGCAATAAATTGTAACGCATCACGCGCCTCAACGTTATCAGGATCAACAATACCAACTTCAAGTGCCCCATCTACAATAGCAAGTGGCGCAATTTGATAATGCTGAGCTGACTCCTCAGGAATATACCGCAGCGTTTCGAATGAAATTGGTGCTGTAATTGCTTTTGTAGGAAGACCAAAATACACACCCTTTGCCTGAAGAATTTCTTCTGACAGTACGCCATGGGCACGCGCAATATCCTCAACACTTTTTCCTGTTGTTTGTGCCTCTTTTTCAAAAGCACCTACAGACGATTCGTCAATAACACCTTTTTGTGCAAGTTCATTTAAAAAAGACATAGTTGTTCGATGAATAGACCTCAGTATTACAGACCTGTTTTCGCCACACTCGACGTTCCTTGTTGTGTATTCGCCGACACACCATCAGAACCAATAGGAGCAAAAGGATTTGGTCGCTGTCGCGGTTCAGGTGCAAGGTTAACTGAAAAATCTGTCAGCGAAAGAAAGAGTTGATCCGTAAAAAATGCACCATTGAGTTTAATCGCATTGAGCTGTGAAAGTAAAGCAAGGAGTTCACTATCTTGACCAGACAGAGCCGCTGCTGCTGTCGTTGTTGCTGAAAGAGGAGCTTCCGCCTTTGGTTTAAATACCATATACACAACAAACAAGACGAGAATACCGAGAACAATACCAATGATTTTTTTATATTTTTCAAACATGTGTGTTTAACGAAGCCAATATGTTTTGGCACGAATTGAATACGTTGCTATTCCGGTAATAGGATTCGTTTCTCCAAGTGTCACCGAATCCACATCAATCAACCGCAAACTATTTTCAAGCTCCCCGAGGAATGACTTGAATCGTTCATACGTTGTTGACACATTGAATGAAACCGAAATAGTACCGTACGCACTTTCTTGTGGACCTATTCCTGTTTTTTTAGTTCCCGCATCTGTAGCACCATCAACTGCTATATTGAGAACCGTAAGGCCATGTCTACGCGCAATGGCATTTATATCAATAATGAGACGAACGGTATCAATGGTGTCTGGAATGAGTGTATCCAAACGGCGTAACTCATCTTGTGAAAATGAGTTATATGTATCTTTGAGTGAATCCCGTAACGTTGCAAGACTTGCCGCTTTTGCCAATGCGTCATCGTACTGTGCAATTTCTGTGCGAACACTTTTTGTTGCAACATATCTACCGTTGGTAAAACCAAAAAAGATACCAAGGGAAAGAAGTATGAAAATGATGCTTGAAATAAAACGCATAATTTGTATATTACCCACCAATGACTGTTTCTGCTCCCTGCGACGTTGTTGTTGCACTCGATGACGCGGCTGTTGTAACTGCAACTGGAGCAGGTTCGGTTACTGGTATTGAAACCTGCGCTGCGCCAGCACCTCGCTCTTTTCGATCAACAAAAGAAACAACGGACGGATTCACGATGGCAGAAACTGCAAAATTAACATTACCTCGATCGTTTAATTGAAAATTAGAGAACACAGATTCACTCAACGAACTACTTTTTCCAAACTCATCTGACTGCAGCGCAACTGATGAAAATGATTGCCCTTCCCCCTGAAGCTTAATTGCTATTCCTTCGGGAGTTTGTATGTATGAGAGATTTGTAAAGCGAACCGTTTTAAGTGTTAACTCTTGGAGTAATTCAAAAATACCAGAGACCGATACGTGGTCCTGTAACAATGTCTGTGCCACGGTCAATTTTCGATCTAGACGCGCCATGTCACGAATAAGTTCTGGGGCAAACGAATCACGTTGTTTTTGTAAGCTTTCTTTTCTACCCACCAATGCACTCGCAAGATATTTTTCATATAACAAAACACCACCAATAGAGAGTAGCGAAAGTACAAGCATGACACCACTAATCACCATAAGTATTCCTGAACCAGAAACACTGCTACTTTTTTGCTCAATTACCTTTTTGGGAATGAATGATGTTTGAAATTGTTCTGCCATAATATAGTAGAGGTTGTGAGTTAGGAGCGAGAGATTGGTGATTGGTTTGAGAGATTTGGAAGATATAAACACACTACAGATATAGTATAAACTACGAAGCCCTCATGCACGACTATCACTGTGTATAAACCATACTTGTACCTACTCCAGCTCCTCGACTCGGAAATAAAAATAAATACACTTTTATTTCTCTTCCCTTTCGTCACGAGCAACGTTCATACCTATCCCTGCTCTTCAAGTCGTCGTAATGCAACACCAACAGCAACATCAAACTCAGGACCCACTTTACGTAACACCTCCTCGAGAAATGCTGGCGACTCAACTTTTCTAAACGGATTTGAAACAGAAATATCTGCCTGAAAAATATCCCGCGCACGTTCGTTCATCCCAGGAATGACCACCCCTCCACCAGTCAAAATAACCCTACCAATATTGCGTGCATGTTTACGCTGGTATGACAACATAATGTGCTGTGCTTCCGCGAAAATCGAATCAACAACAATGGACACGATCTGACCAACGTCAGCATTTGGACCCTCCTTAATCACCCCATATGTGCGCTTCATTTCATCTGCTTTCTTTTCATCGATACCAAGCCCTTTTGTGAGAGCAAGTGTTATTTCTTGAGAACCTCGACTAATCACGTGAGATTCACGAAGCACTTTTCTATCTACAATATAAATTTTGGTTGTTGCTGCACCTAATCCAAGAATCATTGTTGGTGCCAACTCTTCTTCAAGAGCGGCACGAATGGTACTGAACACTTCAATTTCAAAAAAGCTTGCGTTCAAATTCGCCTTCTGCACAACAGTGTTATATTTTTCAATCGTTTCTTTGTGAATAGCAACTGCCAATATTTCAACTTTCTTTATTTTTGTATCATCGACAGGCTGCTCTGTTCTATCTTGTGCTTCAACTTTTGGAACAATGCGCCAATCAATCATCACTTCGTTGATACTTACAGGAACATACTTGCGCAATTCAATAGGAACCATCTCGTGCAATCGCGCTTCGCCGACATCAGGCATTTCAATCACGTTAATTAAACTTGCAGATAGTGGAATAGCCACGCCGCATAAATTAGTGCTTACTTTTGATTCTTTCATCAAATCCGCAACCGCTTCACCAAGTTTTTCGGCTGAAAGATTTGTCGCCTTCCCCGAATCAACTCCAGCGTACGGACCAAGCGCCAACTCACCGTACGTTTCAAGAACAGCACGGCCATGCTTTCGTCCAAGTTGGACGACTTTTATTGTTGATGAGCTCACATCAAGCCCAATGACACTTCCCCCTTTTGGTTTAAAGAGGTCGCCTGTAATGTTTTTGAGTATATCTGAAAAAGGGGACATTTTATCCGTTCGTTATGTTTGTAGTATAGCATTTCCCTCGCATGAAAAACACCGTAATACCTCTTTTACGACGCTGTATACATGCATGTTTGGGCATTATCTTCTCTCGTGACGCATTTTCGAGACGTCTTGCCGAGGAGGCCACCCCTGAAACAATTACATCGTATGCGCGTCTCTACACTAACGGAGACCCACCAAACCTTCCCCATAGCCACATTCTCTACGCGTACCGTGATCCATTCGTACGAAGTGCACTTCATGCAGCAAAATACAGAAATCGGACAGATCTCTGTGTTCTTTTTGGTGAACTGTTGTGGTACACGTTTGGAGAAGAACTTTCAACTGAAAGTTTACTCAACGGAACCCCGTGGCTCGTTATTCCTATCCCACTTTCAAAACGACATCGTCGAGTGCGCGGATACAATCAAACAGAACACATTGCAGAAGGCTTTTTAAAATATGCCGACGTGCGCGCGTTTGTCTTTTCACCACATTCCCTTCTCATGACACCATCGCACACACACCAAACGCACACGCTCCGAAAAATAGAACGACTCAAAAATAGTATTGGCTCATTCACCGTATCCGACAATGCGGCCATTCAAGGAAAAACAATCATTCTTATTGATGACGTCATCACCACCGGTGCGACACTCCGCGAAGCCTCGCGAGTACTATACGCAGCAGGTGCGCGACTCATTCACTATCTTGCTGTCGCACACTAGTGCCAAAGCATGAGAATAACACCAGACACAACGAGTGCGAGTAACACGTATCCAACGTTGATGAAGTAATATGCCCATGTTTTTCGCTCCCAAAGTTTCATTCCCAACATACACGGTGCAACAAATCCAATCCACATCCAGAACGCTGTTGTTATACCATCCATAACCCCATATGCCCCCATGTAAAACAACACACGTGCCAAAACGCCTGCCATCAAAACAAGCCCGACAAAATATATCAACATTGTTTGTGCCATCATTTTTTTATCAGTTGCCATTTGTTGATGGTACTCATCCGGAAGTCCGCTGAGTGCCCGCCACTGACGACCAAAAAGAAAATTACTGTACCATGCCCACGCAAGAAAAAGAGACACACCTCCTGCTAGAAAAACTGCTAGAAAATTTATATACATATACAAGCAATTAATTGCTAATATCAAATGTCAAAAAATATATTTAATACTCTTTGCTGACCTTACTATCAGTATAGCAAATGCACTATCTACATAAACAGGTGTCCTGCATGCAGGACACCTGTTTACTCACGTAAAAATGTAAAGCCACCTACTGCTGACAAAATGTTGCTTCACACTGAATTTTGTCCTCCCCCGTAAGTGCAGAACACGAACCACACATAGAACTTGGTGCGCCAAAACTTTTTCCTAGATCAGATAAATCTACGAATGTAACATCTGATGGAGGTGTGAAAACACCATCATCACCAGACCAACGATCACATTTCATTTGAAGATTCTTTCCAAAATCAACTTGTGACGCTTGTCCTGTTGGAATATTTTCTGATGGTGCTGGTGCATCCTTCACAACAGCCATTTTTAATCCCTGTCGTGTACCATCATCAGACCACATGTACTGAAATTCGCCATCAATAAGCATATTTGACTGCACTTTCTTACCGCCCATCATTGACGCATTTTCCATGTACATCTTTTTTCCGTCGTAATACACCGTACTTGTTTGTTCAAAACCCTCACTCGCCATTGAGTACTGACATTTCGCTGGTGTTCCGCGAGACATCAAATCACTAAGTGACGAAATACCATCTAAACCACCGAGAGGTCCACCAAGAGGCGACCTTCCTCGAGAAAACATAAATCCCCCAACCAGAAGCACTACGATACCAATTCCAATAATAAGACCTTTCTTTCCTCCTTTCGAAGAACTTCCAGAAACTTGCGTATTTGTTGTATTTTCTTCCATACGATTTTACAAAATCGCGTCGCACAATTGTTGATTGTACGAAATCATGTCACGTACCGCCAATTGAGGTGTGACACAACGCGCGACGTAATTTATCTAATAATTATTTTGTAATGTCTTCTTTATTCTTTATTCTTTTTTCTTCCAAAAAATCTCTGGTATGTCGGCGATGTCTGAGACCATTCGTGTAGTTTCTTTTGCAACAACAAACGGATACCAAGAATCTCAAGCCCAATAACAATCGCCCACAAACCCGGCACCAATGGTATCAAATGTAGGACAAAACCGAAAACAATAAGTGAAACCCCAGCCACTATTCTTAGTGTGGATGTTTTTCTAATTTTTTCAAATAGTTCGTACATGACAGAATGCACTCTGTATACCACACACCCAGACTTTTTATATTACTTATGCAACAATTCCTCAATCTTTTTTGATCTGACATTTATTTCGTGAATTTCATCCTGCGTCTCATAGTTCTCTGCCAAATCGTCTTGTATCTCCTCTTCGGTCTTTTCGACTATCTTTTTTTCTTTCTTCAATCCAGAAATAATAATTTCGTTACCAATAAAACTTGTAACAAATAATCCCACCATAAGAAGCAAGACCGTCCCGATGGCTATCGACAATGGACCATCCCACCATGGCAATTGCGATATACTTGTACTTGAAACACTGGCGCCAGTTACAAAAAAGAATTCCATGAAGGTATCCATCGTATGCCACACACCTCGCCAAAAAATAACAATTCCCGTTCCACCTATAAAAGCATACACAATTGGATAATGACTCAGTTTGACACGCACTGTATCTTCAAGTTTGTCCCCAAGGGAATATAATTTTTTAAATAACATACGGATAGTATAGCAAAAAAGAACGCCCATACGAGTGGGTGTCTTTTTATTGGGTGAACGTGATTCGGCCAAGCGCTCACTCGTCGCCGTCGCTCCTCGCTCCGCTCAGCCCTGTTCGCACGACACGTTCTACTGAACGCGTATCCGTGCCCACTTTCGAATCCCTCCCTCTCTTGCAAAAAGCAAAGTCGCGCAATACATACGTATTGCGCTCCTTGTTTTGCGGTGACGATGTCCCGAAGTTAGAACCTATTAGGTCGCTTCATTACACTCGTGTTGATAAAATTGTACGTGATTTAAGGCGAATTTACAAGGAAAATCCGGCCTATTTTGACGTTCCGGCTTTCGCAGGGCAGGTGGGCGAGCGCTGGCCGCAGCTTCCTCGGGCATCCTCGATTAATCTCTGTTCTTTGAGGTATCGGGTTACCGAATACCACCCGGCATTGATCACCGGGATCAATAATGCCCAACGGGGGTCATTCTCGGCATAGGCTATCAGTATCGGCAGGATTGCTGATACTGCGGAGTAAAAGAACACGATCGCAAGGTGCTTCAGGGCTTCTTTTTGTGGTGTTGTCATAGTGGTTAAAATGCTCGCTTAATAATTTCCAATCCTTCCTCGATTTTCCTCACACCATCCTCGATAGAGGGATTGGCTGTCTGTTGGCCGGCAAGGGCTACCAGTTCGTCGAGAATCTGTTTGTTGCTCGCCGGACAGTTTGGTTTCTTTGAGAAGATCTCAAAGTGGCCAACGATGTGATTCCGGTCGATTGGAATCTGCCATCGCTGGCAAATTTCTCGGATCAAGGTTGCACTTGATTGCTTCATAGAGTCAGTCCATACATCGTTTGGCTTACCCTCGTGTTCGATCCCGATCGTATAAAGGTTCGGGTTCACATTCGGTTTTATAAGCTTCCAGAGAGGTGCATCGACACGACCGGCGTGCCAGGCGGAATCGTTTTCTTGCACATACTGGTGGACTTCGCCGCCTCTCCCAATCCCGTAATGTGCGCTTACTTGAGATGAAGTGTTTGCAAACCATGAATCGGTGCCAATGAGCGTGCCGTCCATGATGTGAATGACAACGCCCTCTGGCCGGTAACCTTTGCGACCAGACCAGAAGTTCGGGGATTTCTTTTGAATGATGTTCATAGATTTATTTGTTAATGGTTAGTAGTAAATTGATGATGGCTGTGATCAGACCTCCCACCGATGCGGTGGCAACAATCCAGAAAAATCGTTTGACCCAATCGACGTCCGTACCGACCTTTGTTAGTTCGGTCTGTATGTGTGGAAGATGATTGTCTTTGATTTCGTTGACGGAATTTTCCAGTCGATTCAAGCGTTCATCCTGTATTTGGTTTTGGTAGTTATCTTTGTCCATATTGTTATTTCGGTACGTACACCGAGTCGAACCTGTTGATGAGACCTCTGCTTTCCAGCGTTTCCTCGAGGCGATCTTGAATTTCACGATCTCGCCAGAATTTCTCTTTTTCCATATCGACTGATCTCGCTTTCGCACCGACAATTCCGTATAGGAATTTCACAGCACCGGCAGTCTTATCATCGGTAAGCTTGCCGGCCGTGGTGTAGAAGCGTCCAAGAGCGGTGTTTAGGAAGTGGAGTTTATAAGCATTGGCTCGGTAGCTCACAATGCCGTTCTTATTCGTATGCTCGGTTACTTCAAGCCAATCACGCAATCCGGGGACTGAATTCACGAACGGATACACTCTGCTGTTCTCGATGATCGGCTCTCCCATGAAGAGATTCTGTCCGGTGGCGGCTTCGATCGGATATTTAAGAAGCGGAGACAGTTCGCCAACGAAACTAGCCAAGGTTCTTTGCGGACTTCCTTTATAAAGTCGATTGATATCCTCAACCGGAAGACCGAGACCGTAGAGATATTGAGAGAATCCCTCTTTTTCGCCAAGTCGGACCGGCAATCCTTCTCGCATGTACGGTGGCAAGTATTGGAATTCCTCTTTCGCTTTTTCTTTATCAACTTGTAGGTTATCTACGAGCTTGCCGATAGCACTGTACTTACCGGGCTGTTTTGTCATTTGCTCGAGCTGAAGCGGAATGTTGCCACGAGTCCATCGATAGAACGGCATGAGTCGCTTCATTATGTTTTGTTCGAATTTCGCAAGACCCTCCGGTGCATAGTCGAAGTGAAATTGGAACACTGCTTTGGCGGCATCTTCCGGTGCGTCACCCTTTATCAAGCGATCTATAAAAAGCGGTAGACGCAGACGGTTTTCAGTGATCTCCATCGCACCTTTTGGTAGATCCATCAATTTTCCGACAGCACCTTTACCGACATCTTTTTCGACCTCACGCATCACATCCAAGTAACCGGGCTGGCCAACGACTCCCAGCTTTTCGGTCATCTCTTTTATTTGTTGGTAGGTGTACTTAGTGCCTAGTTTTGTTGTGATTGATCCATTGAGACCTCGGGCGATTTGATCTCCTTGCAGATATCTCGCAGGGTTTTTAACCCCTGCTATCCAGTTATTGAAAATTCCACCGATCGAGTTCCTGACATGGAATGCTGGAAACCATCCGGTAACCGATCCTTTCCAGAAATTTAGTGTCTTGTCGTACAGCTTAAGGAACCCTTTGGTCGCTTCATCATTCGTAAGCACCTTATAAGTTTCCTCAACATGCTTAACGATCTGCTCAGGCAACAGCACTCCTTTTAATTGAGGCACGGTGCTCTCTACATACCGGATACCATTTTCAAAAATCGGTTTGACCGTTTCTTTGGTCATCATCTTTCCGGTGACAGGATTCCTTATTTCCTTAGTGACGACTTCACCTTGCTTGCCGAATTGTTTTCCAGCATCAGTTAAAAAGTCGTAGGTATTTACGGCTCTGATATGTTCGGCTTTGCGAGCACCGAATGCCTTAAATGCATCTTGCTCAAACAATCTCACGCCGTGAGTTCTACGGAAGTATTTATTGATATTGTCGATCGTGTCGTCGAGGGTTCGAGACTTTGCGAATGGCGTACTTACTCGCATCTTTCCAGCCAGTTCATCGGCGACATCGCTATTCTTTTGTAAAAAGTCACGGCCTTCCGGTGTTAGGTAGTGACGTAGGTAATCCGGTAGCTCGGTGTGGAGTAATCCTTTTTCTTTTTCAACATTTGCAAATCGTTTGTGTTCATCTTGGATGTGACTGATGATGTTATCGATCGTGCTGTTTCCTTTGGCGGCGACTTGCTCGACTCCGTCCGTTGCTTTTGCAGGAAGCTCTCCCATCCCCTCAATCAGTCGGCCGACTCTCGTACCGGCATCTTTACCAAGTTCTTTTCTTGCGGTCTTGCCGAGCTCAATTGCTTCGTCAGCGGCCTTACCGACTTCGGACCGGGTCGCTTTGGTGAATTGAGAAAATTTGTCGACATATTCCTCTCCAATACGTCCCGGCAAGTCTTTGATGCTTTTAAATGGCACGAATGCTTTACCGGCGAGGTCTTTTGCGCTCTCATACAGCTTGCCAACGACTGGCGTTTTTTCTACTAGCTTGTCTGCAACTTTGAATGGTGCTGTGACGGCTGATCGTGGAAGCACCTGTTTGCCAGCGAATTTCAGACCGCCTTTAGCAAGATACTTTTCGCCACCCTCTGCGAGTACCTTTTCGGCCAGAGCTTTTCGGGCGGCTGTTTCGCCGACTTCCTGTATCGACTTCTTGAGGAGTGACGTTCCGGATTTACTGAGCACGACCGTCCCAGCTTTGGTTGCAAGCTTCGCACCGGCCCCGTAGCCAAATGTGATATAGGTTGTCGGATCGAGCAGGACATCGGCAATAAAACCGCCGACTTTACTCTTGATACCAAGTGCTTCAGACGGATTGATGCGTTCTTGAATTCCGGCCTTGATTCCTTTTCCGCTTATGAGACCTCCGACAGCGTATCCGCCGGTATTGAGTACGTGGAGAATTTTCTGTAGGGTCGATTCTTTTGGTTGAGTGGAGGAGACATCGAGATTATTTTGCAGTGCAAAGTCTCGCAACCCTTCGACAGTAGTCACGTTTGGTTTACCGGCCGGCTTCTCGACTTCGGTCGTTACATACTTTCCCTCGGCATTCTTTTGGTACTGCACGACGTTACCGGGTGCAGACTTTGGGAGTGGAGGAGAGACCGGCGCAGAACCGGTGTTTATGTATTTTCCAGTTTTCGGGTCTTTGATGTAGGCCATAGCTTTTTAATTTCCGATACCGAAGAGACCCTTCAAGAAGCTCTTACCGGTGTTGTATCCGGACTTCGCAAGGTTCGGTATCTGTTGAGTGAATACGTCTTTGACCCCAGCACCGAAGTCTTGAGCGGTTATCTTTGGCTGACCCGATTTCAATGCTTGAGCGGCGGCCGCATCCGCTTGCTGTTGGGCGTTTGCTTCAGCAACGATCTGATCTCGTTTCTGAAGTACTTGAGCACGGATGTTTTGAGGCACGTTGCTTGCAGTGAAGTTAGGGTTGTTTAGAAGTTCGAGTGCGTATGCTTCTACGTCACTCGATGAACCGCCTCCGTCTGATCCGCTACCAGACTTTGCACCGACTACTTTCGTACCGGCGATATCATGTACCGTTCCGGCCGGTGTACTGTTTGCGAGGTTTGCGAGTTGAATTGCTCGATCAATTACGTCTTGGGCATCTTTCTTTTCCTCCGCTTTTCCATACTTGGAAGCTTCGACAATATTTGCGACATCTTTTTCTGAAGCACCGAATACTTGCTTCAAGAGATCGCCAAGAACGCTGTATTGGTCTTTTTGGAATCCGAGTGTTTTTTCTGCAACAGTGAGTGGCAGTGTTGAATCCTCGTATTGCATGCCGGCCGCATCTTTCGCAGATGAATCTGCTACGCCGAGTTTGTCGGCCAGTCGGTTACGCTCGTTGAGAAGTTTCCGGTACTCGTCTATGAGCGGTTGTTTCTCTGAAGCGACCAATCTTTGTGTTTGACTCTCGGTCACAAGGCCACCGCCTTGTACCATTCGGTTTCGGATGTCCTTCTCTGAGTCATCAATAGCAAGTTCCATCGATGCCAGACGATCATCTAAGCTCAAGAGATTTTTCTGCATCACATCAATACCTCGCTTCGCTTTTTCCTGCTCGTAGATGTCTGATTTTTTCGGCAGATTCTTGAGTGTATCGAGGTAGGCAGTCTGGTTGTCCTGCATGCTTTTGAGGGCAGAATCGAGACCGAGTTCAGATCGGTATTTTGTGAGCAAACTGGTCGAAGAAGGCACTTCAGCTCCGTATAGGGTGCTTTTGGCTGGCACGCCGCTCGTCCCAGGGCTCGAAATTTGGTCAATACGCTGGTTTACGGTCGAAGAAGGTGTCACAGGTGCAGGTTTGGGTGAAGGGTTCGCCCCCGGGGCAACAACGGGTGAAGCCGGTGCTCCGGGCAAGCTCAAGCTCGCACCTGCGTATATCAGGTTCGGATTCTTGATACTTGGATTCGCTTTCAGCAGGGCGTCGACCGTCGTCCCTTGCTGTTTGGCGATTCCCGAAAGGGTCTGACCTTTTTGTATTGTTATTGTTGCCATATGTTTTTAAGTAAGGGGTGCGTACCTCCACGCTCCGTTAAAAAATACGTAGAACCGACGTGTCGCTCCGTTCTCGTACAGTGCAAAGCTGATCTGATACTTTGGCGGATCAGTCGGCACACTGTTCAAGATCGGAATGTCCCGCAGAATTGAGAGTAGATACCCAAGCGACGGATCAAGTTTGTTTTGCTGGTTTGGATTGTTGTCGTGTGGGTTCATAGTGGTTGCTCTCCGATTTCTGGTTCGACTACAGGTTCCTCTTTAGGAGGGACCGGCAGTTTGTCGAATTCGGAGATGATCTCGCTTATCTCTGCAAGCGATCTTTGTCTGAGATCGACCTCTTGTTCAAGTTCCTCTTTTTGTTGGCGGAGGACATCCATGTTGAGAATCGTGACCGACTCAGTGTTGTCCTTTTTTCTCGCAGTCTTTTCATCGATTCTTTCGATTGTGAATTTTGATGTAGGTTCCATAGTGATGTTGATTACTTAATAGTTCGATCCGGTATGTAGATCGTGGACATGTCTCGGAGTCCCATGTCCCACTCTCCGATGAATCCGGATGGAGACCAGATTTCGACCTTGATCTGAATCTTTTTCGCTCGTGCGTTGAATCGCACAAGCTTGTTTACCGCACCTTTATTTTCGTTGCCTTTGATTACTCCGGCTTTCTTGAATGGCGTAACGAGAAGGTACGAAGTGTTGTTGTATTCGTTTCCGTTCTCGGAGTTGTAGAGCGTTTCGTCTACGTAGACTCGGTTGAGTGCGGTATCGATGCTTGCCACGTGTCTGATTTGTCCGGCACCGCTTCCTGCTACGACCGTCACTTCATCGCCGACTTCGAAGTTTCCGATGCCGAACGAGACCGTGAAGTAGGTGCTCGTGCCTCCGGAAGCGAATGCAGTGTACTTTTGATATTTCTCGGTCGTGTTGTATTTCACGACAAATCTAGCAAAGGATGTGTCGATGAGAGGTTTCCAGAAGTTCAATACTTCTTGAATGAATCGCTTACGTCGGTACGGCTCATCATCGAATATCGGGCTAACGACAGTCGCATTCCAGTTGTATGGTCGATACGATCCGGTATCGTGATTCACATCGAGCAGATACCGATCGCTTCCGCCACCCTTGTCCCAGCCGACAAAGAATTGATCACTGTTTGGCGTAAGCTGGATGCTTCCGACCTGAACCACGCCGGTACCGCTGATATTCGTGGTGCCTCCATGCGAGAGTGTGTTTCGGAAGTAGAGAGCATTGGTTATAGGGTTGTATACCCAGATACCTCCGGCGTAGTAGCGTTTTTCCATATTGAAGCCATGTGCTTTGACGCCGATCAGGATCACGCCGTTATGTACTTTCACTGCGTTCTGGTTGATCTGGAACGAAATGTCGCCGGCTTCGATGTCCGGGAAGCGATTAAGTTTTACGAGTCCGGACCCGTCGAAGTAGTTGATCCATCCATCACCAGTGATGAGATATAGGCGGTTCTTGTCTACGACACCGGCCGGACACGAGACGTTCGGAATACGAAGCACACGATTGTATGTTCCAGAGATTCCGTCCCAGAAAAAGAGAGCAGAACCATTTGTTGTCAGGTCATGTGCGCCGATCACGAGCCAGTCAGTAAGCACTGCAAACCATCGGATATCGAAATTTTGCGGAAGTGTGATTTTGGGAGGATTCGGGTTGCCGTGCCACGTTAGGTTTACGGTGTCCCATGCACAGAGCATATTGTTGAATCCTGCAAGCACATACTTTAGGAATTTTGTGAGCGGTACGTTGCCTTGTGAGAACAGCACACCGCTTCCGAGTGATTGCCATGCATCGTTCCATGAATTGGAGGAGGCATCGTAACGTCCGAGAGAGTTTCCTATCGTGAAGTAGAGATATCCTTGTTCCGTTCCGATGACCGGCGTGTTAAAGACGCTGTCACCCATAAGCGAATAGGCTCTGCCTCCCGGAAAGTAATAGCTATGCACATGCACCCAGTTCGGATATTCATATCTGAAGAATTTTGCCGTGTTGCCCCAGCCCTGGGTTATCATCCAGTTGTACATTTGTGTACCACCCATGTTCTTGCCGAAGAGTGCTCCGTCAATCGGCATCGAGTTGACCTCTGCGTTGATGTTCACGTCTAGGTTCTTAAACAGTTTGTGGGACACACGCAGGTACGGAGGTGTTTTTTCAAGATCAAGATTCTGCGACCACCAAAAAGTACCCTCGGCATTTAGATTTCCGAGTCCCTTCTCGAATCTTGATGTTTTCCAAACTTTTTTAGGTAGTGCCATAGGTTTTATACGAGACTGCTTCTCGGAATTGAGGCCTGATCATCTGCGGCCGCCATGCGTGCAAGTTCTTGATCACGCCATTTGCCGACCATGATCCGTTCGAAGTTGCTTTCAGCTTGGCGTTCGAGTTCCGTGTCGCCCTGCTGGTTGTAGTACATCTTTTTGCCCCACTCGACGTACGCTTGGTGATAGAGTTTTTCGACTTCCGGTTCGTCGCTGTCTGATGCGAAGTCATCCGATATGCGGACAAAGACGAGCATCATTGCATCGCCGTCTGCGGTTGGAGTTGTTACCGGATAGAAGTAACCGCCGAGCGTGTACACAATGTGATCGTTGTATCGGTCTCTTGCTCGGTAATCGACGAGCGTGAACGGACGCTTGTCGTCGCCGATCTTTAATTCCACGAATGCCCGGTAGTTTTCAGGGACCGGGTATTTCGGTTGATTTGCAACGGTCGTGTACGGCTGTTCGGTCTTGAGATAGTCCCAGTAGTCAAACGTCTGGTTTTTATCCTCAGGCGGCCGCCAGCTTTGCACCTTTTCATCGGCACGCTGTACCCACGAGTTTGCAAGTGTGTCATCGATCGTCTGATCGTCGACCTCGTTCTTTATTGCTTTTCGGATGTCGCCTCTGTTCATAAGCGTTTAGATGTCATCACGGATGATGATTGATAATTGTTTGAACCCGGTCTGAATTTTTGCATCAGGGAACGTCACCTCGACCTCACCGAGATACGTTCCGACCGTGTTCGTGTCGGAGGCCGTCCAGTTGTATCGGCATTTTCCTTTAGTTGCGTCAGTGATAACGCATGCCACGCCGTTAATCTTTACCGATCCAGTGGAGGAGTCCTTCATGTAGAACTTCACCGTGCATCCGGTTAAATCCACCGGCGCACCGTCTTGTGTCAGACTGAATTCCAGTGGAGGACGGGTGTCATTTTGTACGATTTTGATGCTCATAGGTTTATGTCTTGATTATTGCCCGGAAGAGTCACATCGGCCTTGGCGTTTTGAAGCTGTTGATCTTGTCGGGCAGTCTTGACCTCAATACTGCTTTTAGATGTTGTAAGACCGAACGTTTCTCTGGCCGAGAGCATCAGCACCGATACTTTCGCCGACAGGAATTCGATTGCGATCTTTAGTCCGGGAGGAATTTTCAGGATGTCCCACACGTACTTCCACGTCCTCGATACCAATCCTCGAATGTCGAGGAGGTATGTCCATGCTTTTCCGATTCCGAGCAGGATATCGAGTCGATACGTCCAGACTTTTGCAATGTGGCTTAGGATGTCGAATGCGTAAGTGATCGACTTTGAGACAAAGCTCGTGATATCCCATAGGTAGCTGGTTACTCTTGATGCGAGTGTCCGGACGTCCCATCTGTAAGTCAGCACTGTTGCTATAAGTCCTCTGATATCGAACAGGTATGTCGATACTCTGGTCGCAAGACTTCTCATGTCGAGGAGGTACGTCATCTGCTTTACTGCACTCATCAGCACATTGAACACATACTCAGTGCTTTTGCTTACTGTGCCGGCCATGTCGAAGAGGTACTGCACGGCCTTGGTCGCAAGGTTTCGGATATCGATCACGTATGTCCACGTCTTACTGATTAGGTTTCGGATATCTAGTAGGTACGCAGTCGACTTTTCGGCGAGATTTCTCAGGTCGAGTCGGTACGTCATGATCTTTGCGACCACGTCACCAATGTCGATCAAGTAGGATGTGAGCTTTGTCGCAAGGTTTCTTATATCTAGCCGGTAGATTGTTTCTCTGGTGGCCGACAGGAACGAATCAAACACATAAGTTATCGTCTGGCCGATCGTGATCAGGATGTCACTCAGATACGTCGTGCTTTTAGTCGCCAGATTTCTCACATCGAGCTTGTACGTCATTGTCATGATCGCACCTCCGATAATGTCGATCAGATATGTGATTTGCTTTGCGATGAGTTGCAGTCCGTCCCAGAGGTATGTGGATGTCTTGTCGATCAGGCTTCGCATGTCGAAGACATACGTCAGGGCTTTTTCAGCAAGAGCGTACACGTCCATGAGATACGTTTCTATTTTCCCAGCGAGATTTCGGATATCGGTCAGGTACGTTCGCACAGCTTCCACCGTTATCATCTGGTCGAAGACATACGTGATTGGTTTTGCTACCAATCCGAACGCATCGAGCACATAGTTCATCACCTTACTCACGACTGAAGAGCCGGTGTCATTGAGTCTTGCACTGTTGAATTGGTAGGAGTTGAACATAAGTGTTTATCCAGTTGATGGGATGTTTGTGCCTCTCACTGAGTTGGTTCCTTGCAGTCCGATCTGTCCGGTTACGCCATCCTTGCAGACATTTGCGATTGCCAGATTGAAGTCATCGCTCGTACTCTGTTCACGGATGTGATAGGCGGCCTTATTCGCTTGGGTCGCTTGGCAGTTATTCGAGGAGATAACGTTATAGGTTGAGTAAACCGATCCGTTGTTGGAGAGATAGATACTGTGTGACGTGTTGTTGGTGCTTCTGGAAGCATTGTCGATGGCGTTTCCGGTGACGGTGTTGTAGGAAGAGCCGTACAGGTAGATTCCGTGACCTCCGCATCCGAAGATGTGATTGCCAGTTACCACGTTATTGATCGTGGTACCGCTTCCGTGATAGAGAGCGATGCCTTGGCTCGTCGCCCATGCGATCGTATTTCCGGAGATGACGTTGTACTTGGTTATGTTTGAGCTGTTTCCGATAATCATTCCCCAGCTATCGCCGTAGAGATGATTGCCTGTCACAGCATTTCTTTGACCTCCGACTATGTACACTCCGTAGTTTGTGCTGGTGAAGATGGCATTGCCGGAGATAGCTTCTCGCCAAGCGTTGCTTAGATAGAAACCGTAGCCGTTGCTTCGGCTAACATTGCCGGTCATCGTGTTGTAGTTGCATCCGCTGTCATACACGCCATAACCGTTTGAAGTCAGAACATTTCCAGTGATCGTGTTGTGCTGTGAGCTGGTGAAGAGTCCTATTCCGGTTCCGGTGTTGTCGTGGATGAAGCAATTTCTGATGATGCTTTCCTCGGTGCCGATAACTTTCAGGCAGTCGAGGCGAGCACCGGTGAGCCAGCAGTTCTCAATGAGGATTCGTTTGTGTTTGTTTGAGCTCGTACCCCAGAGTACAAGTGGACTGGAATTTCCGGAAGTTTGATTTGCTTGATTGCCGTCGATTTTCAAGTTTCGAATGACGATATTTGAGTACGGTGTTGTACCTCCATCTCCCACACGCAAGATGTCGCCGAGGTTGCTGGCATTGGCCGCTTTTATAAGTGTCGCCGCCCCTTCACCCTCAAACACGACATTGTCTTTGAGAATTTCGACAAGACCGGTTAGTGTGTACGTTCCTTTTTTCAAACGAACGATACCGCCACCGGCTGGCAAGTTGCTAATCGCTTCATTTATCTCCGTTTGATCATCTGTTCCATCGCAGTTGTAATCTCCTGAATCGTCCGTTGCGACTATGATCTCGGTTCGGGTTTGGAAGTCGTCAAAGAGCTTGGCTGTTACCAAGAGTTCTATTCGGCTGTTTTGCGCCCATGCTTGGGCGGTTGTGTTTTCTTTGGCTCGTTCGATTGTGAACGCATCTGTCGATTTGGCAGTTACTTTCACAATTTCTCCCACGCTTGGGTCGCTCGTGTAGAGCGTGGCGTGGAATGGAGCCGCCGGAAACTTTGCACCGTCGCCGGTCTGCACGTTCACGGTTGTCGCACCCGATGTCAGAGGGTTATCCGTGATTGTGCTCTTGGCGTTATTCTTTTTTGTTAAGAATGTTTTAGCCATAGCTCATCGATCTTTCGTTTACGCCGCCGTGTCACCCTCGGACTTCACTTGGGTTGAATTGGCGGTTACTGCACCGGCTCCAGCTGGCCACGTTAGGCGATACCAGAGTCCGAAGTTTCCAGCGGACGCAATGTCACCGTGTTCCATGCCGGCCACCTTGCTTGCCATGTTTCCTCCCTCGGCATCTATCGGAGATCCGCCGGAGTAAACTCTGCCGTACCAGATAAAGCTGATCTTTTTGTTTATTCCGATGGTTCCTCGGGTAGTGCCTCCCGATCCTTGCCGGATCGTCACAAGGCGTGATCCAGAGAGCGATGCCACATACGCACCGTAGAGTTTGGAGAACGTCAGAGCACCCACGACTTCGGTGGTGCCGTTCAGTGTCAGGTTTTCCGTCTGTCTGTTTCCGGATGCATCCTCTCCGACAACCGTCACTTGTCTGGTGTCAGCACCGTCGGAAACAACGGCCACGACAGCGTTTGCGGAAAATGCCGACATGTTTCCTTGAGCACCGTCATCATCATCGGCATGATCGATTCCGAATCCGAACGAGAGGGCGGCGTTGGTCGGCTGTGACTGTAGCCACGTCACGACGTTCTGCCACGAAAGCGATCCGTGTGTGTTCTTGCGGAAGGCTTTTCGGTATTCAGTGCCTCCGGCCGCCGCTTCGTCACCGGTTATATCGGTGAAGAGATTGTTGTCGACGTTGTCCACGACTTCTACTGCCGTGATTTCACCGCCGTCTGAGTCAACACTGTTTGACTCATATTCTTTTAAGTCTGCTGATACGATTGCCATAAGATTGGTGTGTTATTAGCGACCTCATGTTCGGTCTATTTGCCTTGCAGAAGTTCGATCAGACGGTCTTTTGTTTCGGACCCGTCCAGTTCGACATTTTTTTCACCAGCCAAGGTTTGTAATTCCTTTTTGGTGAGCTTCTGCAGTTCGCCGTCGACCGTCGGCGGATCAATCGGCGATGATTCCTCGGAGACTTTCCAGAAATCGATGCCGTAAGTTGGGAGACCTTCTAACTTGGAAACGTGTTCCTCGTTTGAGGTCTCGAATTGTCCGTCCGCGAATTGTGCGTACTCGCCCGGGGTGTCTCCGACCTTGAGGCCTCCCTCGAATATCGGCTGGGCGGGCTTGAGTACGATTCGCAGACTTTTGATGTGTGAATTGAATTTAGCCATAAGTAAGTTTGGGTGATTAATGTTTGTAATTTCGGCCTCCACCCTTACTCCTGGCCTCCACGTGAGTGAAAGCCAGCGAGTAAGAGCAGAGACGCTTATTCGATTTAGGCGACGCCCTTGAGCAATGCGTTCTTTTCGAAGTTGACTCTCTGCAAACCGGCTTCGGTCTTATACTGATCGACTTCCTCGTCAGCATCGTTGTCCTGAATGTTGGTTTCGAGCATGGTGTCTCGACCATTCAGTGGGCAATGCTTGAGCGTGGAGAGATCGACCACTACACCGATACCGGCGTACTGGTTGTCGAACATCGGGTGACGGACAATGTTCAGCGTTCCGAATGACGACTGGAACTTACGGATTTCGACTCCGAAGGTCTTATCGCTCGGTACGATGTACATCTTGGAAGTTGCAAAGCTTTCCAAGTATCCGAGCACGGTGTTACCGCAGAAGAAATACTTCTCGGCTGATCCGTACTTGAACGCATAATTCTGGAGGAACGATCGGAATTCAGCTTCGGTTAGAGCTGAAGCCGCCTCGTCCTGGACGTTGCCGGCGGCTGTGATCGCTTCCAAGATTCCTCCGGAGAGGCGAAGCGGTTTGCCGTCGGGACCGGTCACTTCTTTCTTTTCACCGAACCAGTACGCACGCTCGATTTTCTTTGCTTGTTCAATACCATGCTTTGCACGCAGGTACTTCAAGTCCGCACCGGGGTTACCGGACGGATAGAGCTTCGAGGCGTTCTCAGTTGCAGTGACGCCGAATTTGGTCTTGAAGATTTGGGTGAAGTTAGTGACCTTCACGAGTTTAGTCGTGTTGGAATCGCCAGACTTCGATCCTTCCTCAAAGGCCGGACCGATGACCAACAGCCAATCGTTATCTAAGATAGCGGCGGCCGCTGTTGCACCGGCTCCACGAGCTACTGTGAGGGTATTCGTGGAGTAATTGACTGAAGTGACTCGCATGATTTCACCAGTACGGGTGTTTTTCACCAGATCGTACTTTGTGAAGATCGATGCTCCTGGGCTGTCTACGACCAACGCCGTGTCACCGGATGCGTATCCGGCACCGTTGTTGATTCGAGCCCAGACTCCGGAATACTGATCCTCATATTCAGTGAATTCCGGGTTGTACACGACTCTCTTTTGAAGAGCCATGCCCTTGAACTTGCCACCGCCGTCACCGATCTTTCCGATTTGGGTCAAGAAAGCTGTGAGCGGCGATTCTCCGGGTTCAAGCAGGAAGATTTTGTCGTCGACATCGGGAATACGCTGTGACTGTTCGATAGTCAACGTATCTCTCGTGCCGATGATGTGTGCAGGTTCTGCCATAGGTTGTGGTTGTTACTGCCGGCAACCGCTCACGAGACCTCAAAATCTTATAAGCGTTACCGGACTTTATTTGGGTTAATACTTTCACCGACAAGATCATCGAATGGATTCTCTTGGTCGGTTTTGCCTTTGGCGGCCGGTTGGCCACCGCCGACTCCTGATGCATTCTCTCGTTCGAGGTTTTTGACTTCCTCTTTCTTGAGAGCTTCGTCAGCCGCTTTCTTTGTCTGCGAATCCTTGGTTACGGAATCGTAGGCCAGTTGAAGCGTTCGGGCATTGAACGGAAGCTTTTCTTTCTCGATCAAGTCGAGAATCTGGTGACCGATCTCAGGAGTTCTGAAGTCCTCGTGATCCTCGATCCACTTGTCGATCTCGGCCTTGGTCTTTGCTTTCGTTTCCCGTTCCTCGAGCTTCTTATCGAGGAGAGTGTCTATGTCCGGTTGATCCTCTGGCTCTGCATCGCTGGCTTTCATAGCTTCGGCAATACTTGCTTTCAGCTGTTCGGCTAGTTGCGGATTCTTGACCAGTGCCTTATCGAGTACTGAGAGAAACTGTTGGTTTTTCTCGCTTGCGGTTTTGAGATCGTTGATCTCTTTGCCTTGATCGATAATCTTGGTCTGAGCTTCGTCATACGAGCGTTTAGCATCATCCTCGCTCTTGAACTTGCCCCAGAAGGTCTTGTCGCCCTCGGGCTTTTTGTCTTTGTCCTCGGGACTTTCGCCTTTATCGGCTGGCGTACCGCCGGATTGATCCTCGGGTTTCGAGGCGTCCGGTTTCTTGTCAGGTTGTTCCTCTTTCGAGGTGCCCGACGGGATTGAATTGACCGGTTGTTCCTTGCCGACTGCATCGTCAAATGACGGTGTATTCGGTTCGGCGCCGGATTCGTTTGGTTTTTCCATAGGCGTGTTTATTGCAGATTGATCCTTGGTTTCCGATCACGGTCGGAACGTCGGCGTCTGCTGTTAATAAAACCGAGCCCCTTTTCGGGAGGCTCGGTTGGTCTCTCAAGATGTAGGAAATCGCCAGAAATCCCATCTTAAGAGGCCAGCTGAACCCCTCAAAAAGTTTGGCGATTTCCTTTGGTTGTTTGGTTTTATGTTGGTGCTTTCATATGTTCATCGTGAATAGCTTTGATCTGCAGGAGAATGATTCCGAGTCCTTCGGCTCGACCTTGATAAAACCGAATCTCGTCTGCAGTCAGTTGTTTGTTGAGTAGCCACGTCTTTGTGGTATCAAGTTCGTTCGCAATAAGCTCGGACAACGCTTCAAAATACTTGGTTTCGTACAAGTTGCTGATCGTCGCTTCTATGTCTTTGTGAAGTGTTTTGGTCATATGTGTTATTGCCTCATTGCGTTACCGAGAACCGCACCCATTTCGTTACCGGGGAGTCCTTGCTCTGGCACTACGTCGGGTGGTGTGTCGATCGCAGGTGCATCACCGGCCGGCATTCCGGTATCAGTTGGATTCATTGGGTCAACCGGAGGCGTGACCGGCTGTTGTTTTATTTCGCTAATGTAGTTGTCTGGTTCCCAGCCATAATCCTCAAAGAGCTTCATTAGGATTTTGAATTTCTTGACGGAGTATGTCGTACCGGTTTCCGCATCCACGATCTGGTCTACGTCTTTGATCAGTCCCCAGAGTTCCAAGTCTTTTGACTTCTTAAGTTCAGAGGAAGAAGCAAGAGCCGATGTTGATTCGAGTGATATCTCATATTCATCGTCAAAGAGTCCTTCAATGTTTTCCACTTCAGGGGTTATAAGTCCGTGTCGGATCATGATTGCTACGGCTTTGTCCGGAACAACGCTTTTGGTCGTCCAGAATTGTTTGACCATGCAGATCCAGTGTTCAAAGTGCATGATGTACGAACCTCGAAGCATAATCAGGAAGAGCTTCACGCCCTCTAGTGTTGCCTCACGCATAAACGAGGCGACTGTTGCTGTTTCTCTTGAGTCCTTGCCGGCCGTCGTTGTGTATTCGTCTACACCTACGGCGATTCGCATTGCTTCTTTGATGTGATTCGGCTCGATAAATGCAGAGGAGTTCACGTCGCCAAACTTCAGCTCTTTGACTGAGTTCGGATCATTCGTCCATAGGATTCCAAGCGGTCTTACAGTGATGCTTGATTGCTTGTATCCGGGGAGAGCTACTGGTGCCGCCGCAATCATGCTGTGTATTTTCATCGTGATTGCATCCACTCTCTGGTTGGTCACAGAATTCAGGAGTTCTTGCAAATGGTCTACGAGCTTCGGGATACCGAGCCAGTAAAATGAGAATGGTCGGGGGAAGAAGCCAGTTCGTGAGTAGGGCTTTTGCTGGTGGTCGTATGGGTTATCACCGTCCTTGATCTCTATCGGTGTGCCGTCCATCGGCAGGAACACGCAGATATGGTCGTCAGTCCATCGCTCTACGACTTCGAAGAGCTTATCGTCTGTCGTTGGCATTTGGACCGGGTTGTTTGGGTTGCCTTGGATCGGAGAGGACGCTTTGGTTGTCTCTCGGAGATTCTTTCGTAGTTCTAGGAGGACTTCTTTTCTCACGTAGGCATAGTCGGTAGTGTCACCGCCGGACTTTGTTACGTCACCATTTCGGTCTACAAATTGCGACCACGTATTCTTTGGCACGTCCGGGTACTGTGTTTTCATTTCATCCAATGTCAGCACGTATCGGTGGAATACGGGGAACGGATCGGCAATCTTTTTCATCCTTGGGTGAGGATAGAAGTTGTAAATGTCTACAGGGTCAAAGTCTGGACGGAATGTGATCTTTGATGTTTCGGTCTTGAACACGAGACGCTTTATCTTTTCGACTATGCTTATCTCTTTCTTTCTCTTTTTCTTGGTTTCTTTCTTGAGGAAGTCTTTGCCGATGGTCGTTCCGCAGATGAACACTTGCAGGAAGTAGTCGATCAGGTCGTCACTCATGCCGATCTCCCATAGCCAGATGATCAAGTCTTTTAGGGCTTCACCATTCTTACCCTCGAGCTTGAAGTCCGGTGTGATACCCACGGTCTTTTGTAGGAATGTCTTGATGTATGAAAATACCTGCGGAATGAAAACATTGGACTGCCATATCTCTCCATCATTCGTTCTTTCCAGTTCAGCGGCACGATCGCCGTTGTAAGACGAGAACAGCTTATAACCCCGATCAAATTCGGGTTTGAAATAGTACAAGAAGTTCTTTTTCGCTTCATCGTACTCGCTGTTATATTTTTGTAGTTGTTTGGTGTTTGCCATATTTAGTAAAGTTTCATTGCTCGACCTTTTCTATTGCTTGGCATCTCGCTCGGTAGTTCTTTCAGTCCTTGCCATGCGAGCATTGCTGATATAAGGGCATCGTCTTTCTGTCCTGATTCCGCACCCATTCCGTACCGGTTGCTTTCATTCGTGTGTACGAACGTCATCATCTGGCTTACGGTCGTCTGACTTGAGAGTCCGATGTCGTCATCTCGAAGTCCTGCGATGAAGTCGTCTACCATGAGCGGTTTGGTTACTTGGCTTGTTTTCCACCCCAGCTCTTTGCGTTTGGTGTTCGTTGCTTTATCGAACGTCGTGCGTTGGTAGAGATTCGTGTACTCACCCTTGAGTGCGTTGATTACCGCCAGACCATGATTGTTTATCTCTACGACTGCCAGTGCGTTGTTGAAGAGTTCGGCCGCCTGTTTGATTTTCTTGGCAAACAAGTCCGGCTGTATCTGTCCGATGTACGATCCCACTTCTCGTCCGGTCATCTTGTCGATGATGGTCATTGTTGAGTCGTCTTGTCCGATCCCTTCGCTCGGGTCTGCCCCTAGGCTGTAGAAGTGCTTCAGGTTCGGTTCCTCGTAGATCAGGATGTCGTCTAGCTTTCGTATCGGGCTTCGGGTGAATTTACCCTGGGCTTCGATGTATTGCTTTGGGATGACTGACTTACTTGAGGCAACGAATGCTTCCTCGATCGTGGCTGGATATTCCTGTTTGAATTTCTCGATGTCTCCACCGGTTAGGTTCTGGATTGCCCAGCGTCGCCAGTTGAGCTGTTCTAGGGTCAGCTTTGCTGATGCTTTGAGACTCTTTTCGTATTCATCCAGTGTTTCGGAAAACTTTATCTTTTCTTTATCACTGGTGAATGGTGTGCTGTATTCGTCCATCAGGTGCCACGGCAGGAACACAAGCTCGAATTCGTTCTTGCCGGCAAGCGAGTCTTGCACGGTCTTGTAGAAGTATTCGCCATCACCTCCGAATCCATTGGCAGTTGATTCGAGAAAGACTGCGGTATTCGGCAAGCTCGGGATTGCTTGGAGTACCGAGAGCATCAGTTCCTTTGCGTTTTTCCAGAACGCTACTTCCGATCCGTGAAAGTTATGGATGGTCAAACCTCGTCCCACTTTCGCTTTCTCGGCGGTTGCGATAACCATTCGGCTTCGCAGTCCCGGGTCTTTTGCTCTCGCTTTCTCGTCCGGATTCTCGAACACCATCTGTTTCTTGTTGTCGTACCGACGCATTGGCTTCGCCCATTTCGGTAGTAAGTCGTAGAAGAGCTTACTCATGGCAAAGATTGCATCTGTTGATTCTGGTTCGTGTGCGACTATAAGCGAGTTTGTGTTCTCGAATCTGGCAGTCCGTTCGAAGATCAGAGCTTCGCAGAGAGTGGAGACCCCCTCCTGTCTCGCTTTCAAGATGATCATTCTTATTGGCTTACCGAGTGCTCGCAGTTTCTTGATCCTGTCGTGGATCATGGTCTGTGCGGTATTCAGGTGTAAAAGAACAGTCTGCTGATTCTTGGTTTTTATTGATAAACAGTGCTCGATGAAGGTTTGCGGATCAGCATCACAAATCCTCATCACTTCGGTGATGTCCTTAACCATCTGGAGGGGGCTTTTCTCTGGCTTTGCGGAGGATTTGTTCATAGCTTATGTCTGTGCCAAACAGTCCATCACGATCAAACGTCTGCTTCGGACTGCCGTGGACACGGTCGTGCATCTCTTTGACGGCACGAAATTTGACGTTATCGTCCGGACTTCCCATGAGAGCAACGAGCATGTTCGATGCAGTGTGGATGTTTCTCTTGAGGATTTGGTTCGACTCACTGAGCCGAAGCTCGTTCTGCTCGTCAGCATAGGTGTCGTATTCCTCTCGCAGTGGCCCCTCACTCCGAAACCAGCCCTTGATCGTGTTGAGGGGCGTTTTGGTTTTCTTGGAAATTGCTTCATACGATTCACCCTCATATTTAAGTCGTATGGCTTCCTGACACTTCGCACTTTTTATTTCAACAGTTTTTGCCATTTTAGTGTTGTTTAGTGTCATTAAGTGTCAGTAAAAATCGACCACAAATCTCCGATATCGCCTCACTGTCGGTCATCTTTTCGGACTTGGTTAACGCAGAAAGTGCTTCATCTACAGCGTTTTTCTGCGGATTGGTCACGTTGAAGCTTATAAGAGCAATGGTTTCTCTCTGCGAATTCACGTCTTTCACCGCCTTGGACACTTTTACGCCCTTGGTTTTGGCAAAAGCGGTCACTGCGGCGATAAAATCATCAGCAGATTTTTTCGGGTCTTTGTCGACGATAAAATTCAGGACGATAAAGTTCTCACGTTCCGCTTTCTTGAGCTCAATCATTTTCTTTTCGATCTCGTCTTTCACGAGGTCGAGTGCATCTTTGACATTCACGTCCTCCTCGCCGAGACTCTGTGCGATATCTTTTATCGAATGGCCGTTTTGTGTCAGCTCGTAGGCAAGCTTGCCGAGTTTGATCTGCTGGTTGGACCCGTGGATGTTGTCGGTCAATCCGTAGAGTTTCGCTTCGTCCTCGTTTTTGAATTCGTGGACGTTCGCTTCGATCTCCGCATTGCCGAGTTCACCCAGCACTTTCCATGTGTGGTAACCACCGACAATCACATAGCCACCTTTGACTTTCATGTTCGGCCAGATTCCGACTTGGATCGGCTTCGTCTGTCCGAATTTCGTGACCGCTTTCTTGAGCGAGGCGAATTGGCGTGCGTTCATCTCATTGGGATTCCACCAGTTCGGAACGCATTCCTTTATTTTCACTGTCTTGATTTGTTCTGTTAGTTTTTTCATACGGTTATGATCATGTACTCGATGTTGTTGCTCTGGTTTCGACCTCCGGCGTTTGACACCGACCATTTGTGATCGAGCATGATCACTTCGGCCTTCCGATGCTTCTGCACCATTGCGAGAAGCTTGTCCGGCTTCACTCCCACATCCTCCTTGTTCTGTCCGAGGGAGATGATCCATTGAGGGATATGTTTTGCCGACTCGAACATCCGCTCGAGGAATTCGTCAGCATCCTTGTTGGAGAAAGGACTCGGCTTGTTGTCGAGTTTCTTGCCGGCGAGGATATTATCTAAAATCCCATACTCAACTTCGTAGGCAGAAGAGCCAGGGTAAGGAGGATCAAAATAAACAACATCACCAGTAACTTTCTTGAGAAAGTCGAACACATCTTTTTGATGAATTTCATTGTCTTGATGATTATCAAATACGCCATGATTAATTTCGTCTTTTAATTTTTCCAAAGTCATCATCGGGTTTTGGATCATGCGGAGGTTTTTCGGTGCATGAGACTTGGACCGGAGTGGCCACTCCCATTTGCGAGCTTCGAGATCGAGTGTGTCTCTGGTGTGCGTGAATTTTCCAAATTGTCGGCAGGACAGAATAAACTTTATGAGGAGGTGCAGGAGGAGATGTCGCTTGGTTTCGTTCTCGACTGCATGAGCGTTTACGATTGCGGTGTCGAGGAAGTCTGCGATCTTGCTCGTGAATACTTTCGGGCAGTAATTCTTGCGAATAAAGCCATCGTGTTTTGCTTTGAGAAATAGTCTCGCCAAGTCCTCGGTCTCAAGCTTCACGTTGTTGTTGGCAATCAGGGCCCGGCCAATGATCACAGATCGGAATGCGATGTCGTTTGAAATAACTTTGTATCCTTTTGCTTTTGCATAGAGACTGACTGATCCACCGCCAAGAAATGCATCAATAAAAACTCCCTCGGTCTTTTTGATCGGTTTGAAAATGTGCTTTACAAGCTTTCGCTTGCCGCCGAAGTAACTTGGTAATGATTGAAATTTGGAAAACATAAATATTTTTTGTTCCAGCTCTCCGACACTCCCACATCCGCTGTGAAGTTTTTTTATTTACACGGGACCCGTGAGTCACCGTGCAGTGTGAGGTCGATCACAGTTGGTGGATGCTCGACCCGGGGAGTATCAGAGAGCTGGAAACAATCGGATAACGAAAAAGGGCTCGCGATCGTTCACCGTTTGGTGATTGATCGCGAGCCCTTAAACTCGGAATATCTTTCAGAATGCCCCTTGAGGCATAATTTATTCGATTGTGAATTTATTATAGCACTCTCACAAAAGTAAACACAAGCATGTACACCTGTGCATAAAGTCCTAGTCGGTCTGGAACTTGTTCAGTATCTCCAAATACTTCCTTTGCAATTCCGTACTGATCCAGCTGGTATTAAGCGGTACGATACTTTTCTTTTCGATGACATTTGAACAGCTGTCGAAGTAAAAGCCATCCGGTGTAGCGACAAAAAGCCATGCCAATTTCCATCGATCATGTATCTTTTCTGCCGTCTTGAGTATCTCCTCCGGATTCATTCTCGTTCTGAATTTAACCTCGACTAGAAAGACCTGCTTTTGATTGTGGGATATGAGAGCAAAGTCCGGTGTATTCCGTATGGAATCAAGCACCTCTTTGTGTTCTACGAGTCGAGCAAATTGAGCAATTTCCGGAACGGTCGATTCATAGCCGAAAGGTATGACCGTAAATTCGGCCGCTTCTCGGAACATTTGGTCGAAGATAATCTCGCCAATTTTCCCTTTGATAAGCTGGAATGTGAAGTCCTTTTGCATAAGCATTATTGTGAACATTATACCATAAAGTCAGTTTTTAGGGCAAAATCCCTTGTTTTAGAGGGTTTTTGGTTACCCACAGGTATACGCCTTGCCTTTACTCATATAATCACATATAATCACATATATAACATATATGAGTAAATCTATGGACGACATTATTCAAAAGTTCGATCTCAGGATCAAAAATCCTGAACCACATATCGTCGCTCTCTTGGCGGAGATCGATGGTATTCGAGGTGAGTTTAAGTCAGGTCTCCGGATGACACCACAGGCGATTACCAGCTTAAAGCAATCAGTGCTTATTACTTCTGCCGGTGCTTCTACTCGTATTGAGGGTGCGAAGCTCATCGATGACGAAGTCGAGAAAGTCATGCAGGGTCTTTCGGTCTCTAAGTTCGCCGATCGAGATTCGCAAGAAGTGCAGGGCTATCTTGAAGTGCTTCAAAATGTGTTCGATGCTTTCCAGACTTTACCACTTCGAGAAAGTGTGATGACATCGCTTCACAATCAGCTTCTTAAATACTCGCACAAGGACGACACACATCGTGGTGGTTACAAAAAGAAAGAGAACACTGTCGGCGTACTTGGACCGGATGGTCAGGTTGCCAAGATCATGTTCGAAACCACACCGGCATTTCTTACTGCAAAGGAAATGCAGGAACTTGTCGATTGGACTTCCGATGCATTTGAGAAGAGTCGTTTTCACCCCCTCCTTATCATCTCCAATTTCATTGTTGAGTTTTTGAAAATCCACCCATTTGAAGATGGTAATGGGCGTCTTTCTCGTGTGCTCACAAATCTTTTACTACTCCGATCCGGATATCAGTTTGTTCAGTACGTATCTCACGAACAAATCGTTGAGCGTCGCAAGGATGAATACTATCTGGCACTCCGTAAGTCACAGGAGACATTCAAAACTGATCACGACACCATTGCACCGTGGCTTAACTTCTTTTTGTCAGTTGTAAAAGAGCAAGCAACAAAGGCTCTCACATATCTGCAAGATGAAAAAGTCGAAGACACTCTTTCTCCCAAGCAATACGAGGTATGGAAATATCTCTCATCGGTCGGCGAAGCCGCTCCCGGTGATATTGCCAAAGCTACCGGCGTTGTCGGCGTTACGGTTAGTCAGGCATTGGAACGGTTGATCGAGCTTAAGCTGGTCAAGCGAGTCGGACGTGGCCGAGGAACGAGGTACGTCAAATTATAAATTAACCTTGGAAATCGCCTATGCAAAACGTTGAACACAAAAATGATGACGGAAAACGATATCTCAAGAAATATGAGATTGTCGAGACTGATGTCGAGCTTCCGATTCAGGGGCAAGTGAGAGATCCTGAAGACCTGTATAAATTTCTCAAAGACTTGGAGGACGAGAGCGTTTCCAAAGTAATTGGAATCTATCTTGATGACAGAAACCTGTTCCTTGGGCATCAGGTCTTTCTTGGTTCCTCCCCCAAGAATCTCGACACACAAATGCTATGGCATTACTTCTCTCTATTCCTTGCAAAGAAGTTCATGATTTTAATTAATCATCCCGGCTCTACTGATCCGACTCCGGATGAGGACGACAAGAAACTTATGCGAGCACTGCAGGCAGACTCACAGGTTTTGTCGTTCAAGCCTTTCTTTGAAGACTTTATTATCGTTGCGAAGAAGTCGTACTTCAGTATGGCAACAAATGACGGTACGGCATGTCGATGCGGTCATCAGGAATATATCCCAGCAGAATAAATCAATTATGAAATCCCACTTTTACTACAAAGATAAAAAACAAGTTGTGCCCGTCCTGGACGAGGAAAAAAACAAGCTGGCAAAAAAGAAACTTGCTGATCTCCTTAAGAATAAGAAGGAGTTAATACCTGACCATTTTATCGAGAGATGGTCTGAGGTTGCTTTGTATAACCCAGGTGGCGATGTTGAAAAAGCCAATGCTATTTTAATTAATCCGGAAGATGGTGCTTACGATCTATCCAACCCACTCAATGAAATGACAGGAAAAGAGTGGGTAAAGTTTAGTTGTAGCTGGTTTATTTTCAATGCTTTGCAAAAAGATTTGAAAGAAGAGCGAGAAATTTCTCCAGACACCGAAGATCATCCTGCGACATTCTCGCCGACGATGATCGAGGGGTTTATCAATTTCTTTACTAAAAAAGGAGAAGCTGTTTTGGACCCGTTTTGTGGAATTGGAAGCACGATGGTTGCTTGCAAGAGAACCGGACGAGTCGGATATGGTATCGAGCTCAACAAAAAATATTACGATCTATCTCTCAAGCGGACTCCGGAATTCAAGAAGACTATTTTTAACGAAAATGCGGCAAACATTAAGAAATTAAATCTACCTAAAATTGCTTTTTCAATATCCTCACCACCGTATTGGGATGTGTTGAACAGAAGTACAAAAGATTTCAAAAAAGACAGGACTAAAGATGGCCTCGATGTTAATTATTCTGAAGCAAAAGATGACTTGGGTAACATTGCCGACTACGATCTCTTTTTAGAGAAATTGGCGGATATATACTTCGATATTTTCGATCTACTTAAAGACGGAGGCTATCTCGTGGTGATTGTGAAGAATATAAAGAAAGAAGGTAAAATGTATCCATTGGCATGGGACTTGGCACGGCTTCTTTCGAAGAAGTATGTGCTTAAAGACGAGAAGCTTTGGATACAGGATAAGGTCGGCCTTGCACCTTACGGATACCCCTCGGCGTGGGCAAGCAATATCTTGCATCATTACTGTTTAGTATTCCAAAAGAAATAATATGTCATTAACCATTTCACAAATCGTAAAGAACCTTGTCGACGTAAACGATATCAAGCATGATCGTCAGTATTCGCGCGTCGCAAAGCTTCACAAGTATTGGTCGAGAAAACCTTGGTTTGTTGTTGATCAATACATCGAGAAATACTCCAAAAAGAATCATGTCGTTTTGGACCCGTTTTGTGGTAGTGGAATTATAGGACTGCAGTCAGTCTTGGCCGATAGAAACTTTATCGGTTACGATCTGAATCCTTTTGCTGTTTTCTTGGCAAAAAACTCTATGGATGTGAGCTATGACCCAGCTTCTTTCGAGGACGAGTTCTCAGTCATCGAGAAAGCTGTGAGAGAGAGAATAATGCCTCTCTACACTACGAAAGATAAATATATTCTGTACACCATTCTTGGAAAGAAAAACAGTAAGGACTACAACGCTGTCATTGCCGACGGTAGTTTCCGCAACAAACAAAAAGTTAGTCTCTCTCAAAAAGAGCTAGAGCCAGCTGTAAAGTTTCCTAAAAGCTTGAAGTATCCAGACATGGACTTTCCAGAGAAATTCTATAAGGATCGATTTTCGTACAAGGGAGTGAAGAAAGTGTCAGATATGTTCACAAAGCGAAACCTCTTTGCTTTGGCAACACTTCATACCGCCATCAAAGAATTACCTCTTAAAAATAGAGACTTATTCATGCTCGCTTTTACCAACACTTTATTGCACGTGAGCAAATTGAAAGCGGAGAATGTTCGCCCTCTTGGGGTAAATAACTTTTGGATTCCCGATGACTTTATTGAAGAGAATGTGTGGTGGAGATTTGTTGATAGAGTCGATAACGTAAAAATGGCAAAGGTGGTGATCTCAGAGAAGGCTTCCCGAAACAAAGTCTCGAAACCCTCATCCAAAATTTACAATAAGTCATCACTGAAGATGACGGAGATAAAACCGTCCAGCGTGGATTATTTGATTACTGATCCTCCCTACGGTGACACTATCCAGTATTCAGAACTTTCGTATATCTGGAATTGCTGGCTTGAGAAAGCGTTTGAGATTGAGAACGAGGTCATTATAAATCCTGTTCAAAAAAAAGGAGTAAACGAATATTACGATCAGCTCACCGCCTTTATTGGCGAAGCTAAAAGGGTTCTCAAAAAAGATGCTTACTTTACTCTTGCGTTCCACAATAAAGATTTGAAAATCTGGATCAGTCTTGCCGAGCTCATAAGAGATCACGGCATGGAATTGGTGGACATTTCCTCTTACGACACATTCGGGAGTCCGTACAACAAAAACTGGGCTAAATTCTCGCCCAAGTCCGACTTCTATGTGACCTTTGTAAATTCTCAAAAGAAAGCACCGGCGACGAATAAAAAAGCAATTTACCCAGACGAAATTGCGGACGAGATCGTCAAATGCCTAGGCAAGAACAATGGCAAACTCTTTAATTTGAATAAAGCGTATGATCTTTTTGTGGGGGTCGTTATAAGCAAGATTTTTGATGGGTCTCAGGTCACCGAGCATGAGCGACTGAGCATTGAGAACATTACGAATCTCTTTCAGGGTGTTCCCCGAGAGGAGAAGCGTGAGTCGAAAAAAAAAGAGGTTCAGCAAAGTTTACTTAAATTACAACACGTATAATTTTATGGAAATTTACACTAAAGATTTTTTCAATATATTCAAAGCCAACTTCGATTTCGAGATCGTTGAGACCGAAATGGGACCGGCTGTCAAAATGCCTGCAAAGGAAGCTTTTATTTATAGCAGTATTACCGGTGCAGGGTACTTTGAAAATCCGATCTATCCTTTCACTCCAAAGGGATTGATGAAGCTTTTCTATAATGCATTTAACTACAAGTTCGTATCGGGTATTTTTGACAATGGCGTTCTAAAAAACACACCGTACATCTTGTCGCAGGCAAAGAAGTATCTATTCGAGGGCGATAAATACATCGTTCCTATTGAGTTTGAATCGGAAGAGAAATTACTCGACGTGCTCAAAGAAAAATTCGATCACATAAAAGAACGAGAAAACTACATTATCCAGCGTATCGAGACCAGCAAGCAAGGCAATGGGATGGAACCCTTTATGGAGTACCTTGCTGGTGAATATTTCCGTCATCTCGGCTTCATCGTAGAGAATCAGATACCTCTTGCACATGCGATAGGCTCTCCGGATTTTGCCGGATATGGTTTGAGTGAACTTATCACCAAAATAAGCAACTACGGATATCTCCCAAGCACCGGTTTCCACATGATCGAATTGGCACTTATCAGAAACTTCAAGCAAGGCGTAAAGGACGAGAGTGATCACGTCACGCACGACTTTATTGTTGGAGAAGCAAAGACCGGCAACCTCGTCATGACCAAACAGCTGGAAAAATATCTCAATACCGGATTGTTTGATCAGGGGTTCGAGATCCATCCTGCAAAGGCAAAACCATCAAAGGATTATTTCGGACTGATCAGTTTGGATGCCGATTTCAAAATAAAAATCACTCTCCCTGAGACTAAGTACACAGCGGAAAATCCACTGTCACGAGAAGAGTACACAGTTTGGCTTGGGAATTACATTAAGTTTTATCTCATTTCAAATCTTACGAACGACGAGCTGAAGCAGTTTTACCTTGAGTCGAAAGGTGAAGAGATAAATAAAGAATCCGACTTGGTTAGTTTCGTCTTGGCATTGGAGACGGAAACGATTCTAGAGAAGATTAAATCCCTATAACTTTATGGCATACTCCAGCGACGAAATCATAAAAAGAGAGATTCTAGACACCCTTGGTCACGAAACCAAAGGGATTAAACTTCGCATCTTTCCACAAAGTAGTAACGAAGATCAGAAGCCCTTTTCAGAGGGTGGTCTTACTTTTGGATTTGAGGGTGTCTCTTACGGCTCATGTGATGCCGCTTGGTATGTAGATGAGCAATGGGTTGATGGACTCAATGGCAAGGAAATAAATAAAAAACCGGTAATCGCACTGGAAGGCACTGACGCTCTAAGTAGAAACTCCGCCGGCAATGCTCTCTACCAGCGATTTCATCACGCATTGGGTGGCGTAAAAAACGGCATCGTCGGGGTTTATTATTTGAAAAAAGGCACACAGAAAATACAGCCCGATCTCTACGGCATGGCTTACTTTGCCTCTAAGATAGAGAAAGGAAAATATTTAATTACGGACGATCTCACTGTCGTCAAAGACTTGCTGGAGTGTTACCACGATCCGGTCGCATTTTCTGCTTACATCGATGCGTATCTGGAAAAGATGCACGAGCTTTTTATAACTAAATTCAACGCCGCTTACGGTGGAGATTGGGAGAAGTTTGCCGAGCAACGATCGACGATTATACAAAACGGATATGTTATTAAGTATGCAGGCCGCATGCGTAGAAATTTCACCGATGGATCGCAACGTGCAGGACATATTGCCGTTGGCGAGATGTTTCTAACAAAATATTATTTTTACGATAAAAAGTTTTATTATTTGTTCCCGAAAATGACGCATAAGGACTTGGAAGTCCTTGATCACAGCAAGACCACAGACAAAGAGTGGTTTCTTTTGCGAAATGAGCCCAATGTTGAAATCAAGACAATGGACGATATTGCCGGACTCGATAAGGAATGCCGAGAAGCACTTTTGAGCATTCAAGATACCCCACTGAAAGGTGACGCCATGCGTACTTTCAATAAGTGCATGAAGACCATAGTCGAGGGATTCAAGTCAGGTAAGTATAAGCTCACGTAATTTTATGGATAAAGGCACACCCGTTGAAAGCTTAGAGACATGGATATCCGGCAAGCCCTACTGGGAGCAGTATGTCTGGAAGACCAATCTTGAAAAAGACTCATTGACCGATGAGGATATTGATCAGTGCTACGAATATCTTTCCGAGTATCTAGGCTTGATCGATCCATTGTCAAAAAAACCCGATCTCTCGTTTAAGAATGAGATTGTTGTCGTACCGGAAGAAGTAGGTACTGTAAAAAAGAAAATATTGGAGGTCAAAGATTTTGAGGATGTGAATGCTTTATCTCCAGCCTGCTCGGTAAAGTTCGGACCTAATTTAACTTTGGTCTATGGTAGCAACGGCAGTGGTAAGAGCGGCGTCGGACGACTTTTGTGCAATGCTTGTTTTTCTCGCGGAGAGCGAGAGATATTGCCGAACGTGCGTACTGCCTCCATACCGGGCCCGGAAGCAAAAGCAACATTCGTGATGGATGACGGGGCTGGTAACCAGAGCGAGATTGGATATACTCTCGGCGACAACAACGATGATCTCAAGTGCTTTTCTGTCTTTGATTCGGAAAGTGTTTTGATACACCTTGACCAGTCCAACCACGTTAATTTTACACCTGCTCAAATCAAGATTTTCGATAAGGTCGCTGTCACTATTTCAAAGCTTGAAGAAAAACTCACCAACGAGAGAAACGCAAGGAAAAAAGACAATCCTTTTCAGGTGATGTTCCTCGACGACGCAACAACGTCGACGGCCACCTTCTGCAAAGGCATCACTGGTGCAACCAAAGAAGCCGATTTTCTTAAGCATGCCAATTTCGATGATCAAGTCGACGGATCAAAGATGGATGCGATCCAAAAACAGATCGATGAAAAGAAGAAGCTCGATATCACTAAAAAGAAATCCCAGCTTGCCACCGATCGCCAAAATCTCGGAGCATTCAAAGCCCCACTGCAAAGAGTGACGGACCGGTTTACTGAGACGAAAATGAACGAAGCGAACCAGCTCGTCAAAGATATCCTTGCAAAAAAGAAGATCATCGAGGGTCTCAGCGTCGAGAGTTTTAATGACGGTATTCTGAACACCGTCGGCAGTTCTGAATGGAGAGAGTTGATCGGTGCGGCACGAACTCTGTATGAAGCCGAAAAAGCGGCCAGCGACGATAAAGAGCCAGCACACTGTATGTTGTGCCACCAAAAGCTTACAAAAGATGCCGAGACGCTCTTCCAGAAGTATTGGAAATTTCTTGAGAGCAAAGCCGAGAGCGAGCTTTCCGAATTGACCCGTAAGCAGTCTGCTCTACTGCAGGATTTCCGATCTGCAAAAACGATGTACCCGAAGTTTCTTGCTACCGATGCCGGTGTAAAAGTTCTTAGTGAGGACGACCCGACTTATTTGGCAAAGCTAAAGGTTCAATTTACGACGTTGGAAGGTGTGTTGGATGATTGGACTTCGAAAATCGGAAAGCTAAAGGAAGTTAATCGAGACGACGTTCCGGCCGTTGACCTCGTCAAGATTGATACTCTCGTCACCGCTAAAACGACTGAGGAGTCCAAGCTCGTTGATCCAACCGGCGACATTGCCACGCTTACTGCTCAATGGAATGCGCTTAAGCATAAAAAAGATGTCACGGCCGTTAAGGATGCAGGACTGGAATACATCGCATTTCTCGCATGGTCATCACAAGCAAATGGAGTCAGTTTCTCTGGCATGAAAATGGCGACCACAAAGAAACGAACTGAGTCTTTCCTTGTTGGAGTAGCACAAGATTATAAAGGGGTTTTCAATCAGGAGCTTGCGAAGCTTGGGTGCGATTTTAATTTGATTATGAATACCAGCGGTGAGCAAGGTACAACGGTAAAGGAGTACCGGCTCGATTTTGCTGAAGACTACAACCCCAGCCAGATACTCAGCGAGGGAGAGCAGAACGCATGCTCGATCGCAGACTTCTTAACCGAAGTACAGCTCGATAAAAACAATTGCGGTATCGTGTTCGACGACCCGGTGACTTCATTGGATCATGAGCGTAAGGACAAGATCGCTCAACGATTGGCAGTTGTTGCCGGAGAGCGTCAGGTAGTAGTTCTTACGCATGACATTGTTTTCATGAGCCAGCTTGCCAAGCATGCAGAAAGAAATCAGATCCCAGTAGTTGCACACTGGATGAAGCAGGTTAATGGCATACCGGGGTGCGTTGAAGACAACACCAGCCCGAAGCTCTCATCGTTAGCAAGTCTGAAGACTGACTCCCAGAATGCTGTAAAGGATTTTGCATCACTCGGTGCAAAAGAACAGGAGCAAGCTTTGGGTGCAGGGTTCGACTACTTGCGAAGTGCTTGTGAGGCATTGATTGAGGAAGTTCTCTTTGCCGGTACGATCCAACGCTATGACGACCAGATCAGGGTTCAGAATCTGGAAGAGGTTATTTTTGACCAAGCTCCTGCTCTCAAGATCGTCGAGCTACACGGTCGACTCTCTGAGGTCTTATTGGCTCACAACAGGAGTGATCTACAGAGGGAGAACCAGCCGTCACTCACTGATCTCACTGCAATGCGAAAAGAATTCGACGACCTCGAGAAAGAACTCCGAGAATCACGCAAAGCGGCCAAAGAAGCGAGAAGTGCTCGCAAAGAGGCAAAAGTAACAGCGAGAGCAGGATGGTAATAAAAATATATGTCTGAATACTACACAGCACAACGAGTAAAAGGTTTATACGATCCGGCATCGCCGGACCCGTTCAAACTGTCACGATCAAAAATTGATCTCTCTTTGGAGTGCCCTCGGTGTTTCTACTACGATCGCAGACTCGGTGTTGGCCGACCACCCGGCTTTCCATTTGCACTTAACTCTGCCGTCGACCACCTACTAAAAGCAGAATTTGATATCCATCGTGTAAACGGTTCGAAGCACCCTCTTATAGAAAAGTACGGAATCGATGCACGCCCGATTCCTCATGAGCAATTGGAAAAGTGGCGACATAATTTCACCGGCATTCAGTATCTACATCCGGAGACAAACTTTTTAGTATTTGGTGCAATCGATGATCTCTGGCAGAGTCCGGATGGTGATTATATTGTCGTTGACTACAAAGCAACATCTAAAGCTGAAGACATCACCGAGCTTAATAAAGAATGGCAGAATGGATATAAACGCCAGATGGAGGTGTACCAGTGGTTGCTTCGCAAGAATGGTTTGAAAGTTTCTAGTACTGGATATTTCGTCTACTGCAACGGCAAGTCTGATCGTGAGGCATTCGATGCAAAGCTCGACTTCGATATCACATTGATTCCTTACACCGGAGATGATTCATGGGTAGAACAGGCACTTCTGGATGCTCATAAATACTTGAATAATGACTCGCCACCGGCAAGCAAGCCGGAGTGCGATTACTGTTCTTACTACGAGACGAGGAAATTAAAAGATAAAAGATAAAATATAAAATTATATGGATGATAAAGACCCAGAGGAAATAATAGAGATTGCAGAGATTGCTCAAAATCAAGGAGTCGACATGGACAGTGCTGAAAAAATTAAAGAGGTTATGGACGAGGAGGGTTTAGACGAAGATGAGGCGGCAGAAATTGCTGAAGAGTTATAAAACACCATGAAAACAAAAATACTTAATTTTTATAGAAATCACCAACGTGCTTTTTATGCTATCGGCATTTTAGTTCTTTTCTTTGTACTCAGTATTGCGAGCCAAGCAATATATGATGGACTCAAGGGCGAGACGGAAACCTTTTCGGATTCTGGTGATTCATATTGCAATGTTGTTGGTATAAATTTGCACGGTATGTTAGCGACCTACGTACCAGCACAAGGCAGTGCAGATGATCCGGAAGAATATCAGGCACAGTATGGCGATGCTGTAGGAAGCGAAGATATTGTTTCCACGATTCGAGGTGCCGATCAGGACGATACGATCAAGGCCATTATGATGGAAGTTGATTCGAGTGGTGGGTATCCGGTAGCCGGCGAGGAAGTGGCAAATGCGCTAAAAGAAAGCACGAAACCTACTGTAGTCGTGATCAGGCAAAGTGGTCTATCGGCCGCCTACTGGGCATCAACAGGAGCTACGCAAATCTTTGCTTCAAGGAATTCTGATGTTGGAAGTATCGGTGTCACTTCATCCTATCTCGACAACGTTGGAAAGAATCAGAAAGACGGAAACGCTTATGTGCAGTTGAGCTCAGGAAAATATAAAGACGCAGGAGATCCAGACAGGCCACTTACAGAAGAAGAAAAGCAGTTATTTCTAAGAGATATTAAAATTACTCATCAGAATTTTATAGAAGCCGTTGCGACTAACCGAAACATTCCGGTCGATCAGGTTAGGGCTATTGCTGATGGTTCCTCTGTTCTTGGAGAGCAAGCAAAATCTCTAAAATTAGTAGACCAGATTGGTGGATGGTTTGAAGCAGAAAAATACATAGAACAGCAGATCGGAGAGAAGCCAGAGGTCTGTTGGTACTAACAAATATTTATGGCAACACTATTTTTTATTCTACTTTTAATATCACTTGTTTCTCTCGCTGTCGGTCTTGCGAAGCCGTCAGTATTTCTTAGGTTCATAAAAAAAGAGCTGAGCAGAAAACAAATCGCTGGTATTTTTGGAAGTTTGGCAATTGTTTCTTTTATAGGAATTGGGTCTTTTGCACCTAGTCCTGCACTGCAAGATTCAGTCGCTACACAAAATATTCCTGTAACAGTTTCTCAAAATGATACACAGGAAGTGCAAGATGCATCGGAAACGTCTGATGCTGTCGATAATAAAAAAGAAGTCGTTAGTGTCGACACAGGCACCGCCAAAGCAAGTGAGGTGCCTGTCCCTACGCAACAGAAGAGCGATCAGAGTCCATTGTATTCTGTAGTTTCTGTTGTTGATGGAGATACTGTTAAATTGAGCATAGACGGCACGACACAAACCATTAGACTTATCGGATTGGATACACCGGAGACCGTCGATCCAAGAAAACCAGTGCAATGTTTTGGTAAGGAAGCATCAAATAAGGCCAAAGAACTTCTCACTGGTAAGAGTGTCAGGTTAGAGGTAGATGCTTCGCAGGGTACCCTCGATAAGTATGGCCGCACACTTGGATATATATTTCGAGATGATGGACTCTTTTATAACAAGTACATGATCGAGCAAGGTTTTGCACACGAGTATACCTATAACATCCCCTATAAATATCAATCGGAATTTAAGGCGGCTGAGAAGTCAGCACGAGAAAATCAGAGAGGTCTATGGTCACCTGAAACTTGTAATGGTGACACCGCGTCTGTTTCTGGATCATCGGAAACCCAGACTGATCCAGCTACAACATCCTCTGGAGGAAAATTTTATACATCATCTTATTACTCATCAAAATATTACTATCCAGAGCCATGTGATGGATGGAAAAGTTTGAGCAAAACTTACCTTAAATCTTTTGATTCATTGGAGGCTCTACTTGAAGCATATCCGTCACGGACAATGAGTCCTCAATGTGAATAAGCATTTTGAAACGTGAATTTATGGTCAAATGAGCCAATCTGTGAATATCGAATAAAAGCTCGCCACAGGGGCAAACAAATGGCAAAAAAGGGGCTACAAACGGCTCCTTTTTGCTTTTCAAGGTACTTATTGGATTGGTCAGCCAAAAATATCGATAAACCCTTGAAGTATTGGCAGGTTTAGTAACAGGATCACTGCGACAACACCGGGACCTTTTTTCTTTATCTCTTGGGTTGCAGGGAGTATTATGATCTCAATTTTTCTTTTGATGATCACTTTCAGTGTCTTACTGCAATGTGGACACCGCATGGAGAATCGACCCTCGGAGTTGAAAACGGCATCTTTGAAGATGATGTTGGTGCAGTGAGGACAGTTTCCTAGATTGGTTGGTTCCTCTGCGGCCATAGTTTTGTTCCGGAGGTTCTGATGCTATCCCGATAAGCTATTGGTTCTTTACAGGCAACGGAGAGAACCTCGGCTTAGAAAGAGTGAATTTACATTCACGGTTTCCTTATCGGGTTCGGCCGCAGAAATCCTCGATCATGATTATTTTGGTTAGTAAATGATCAATCGTCCGGGTTCGACTACATCCGAACGATCAATCTAATTTCAAGGTTCCTCCGTTGCCGTTCTTGCACGCCTCTTGTCGCCATTCATCGACATCTTGGCGACTAGCACGTCTCTCATCTCCGCTAAGTTATCCCCAGTTTTTTGATCACGTGCGTAATTCTTTTTAATAAATTCTTTTTCTTTATTCTTGTTAGTAGTTCCTGCTGACTGATCTGACCGGTCTGTATGACCGATGTGCAAGTCTGACTGACCGATCTTGTTTGAGTTCGGTCTGTATGACCGGTCTAGTTTCAACAGGTAGTACACATTGTGGTAGCGTCGCCGGCTCTTTCGGATGATCTCAAGCTTGATGAGTTGCCGGATACCTCTTTGCACGCTCGAAATGCTTGCACCGATCTTGTCGGCAATGGTCTGGTGGGACGGAAAACAAAAACCCTCCTGGTTAGCGTGCTCTGCCAGGCAGTTATAAATAGCGATGCCGATTGGACCTATTGTGCTTCCGTATTCATCGAGAAGCACCTTGCTGATCCAATACCAGTCACCTTTGCGAAGATCCCTGATTGTTATTTTTTCATCCGGCATACACGAGAAATAAAGGCGTGGCGAGGGTCGACCAAAACCCAGACCGCACCTTATCGATCCTCTCAATGAGGTGGCAGACCATTGAGGGGAGAGTAAGAGGCGGTCTACCATTCTCTAGATTTGGGTAGAGCCCGATCGATGTTATCCATCGCTCGGCAGAAATCTCTTCGTATAATTGGATTTTCAAGTTCCCGGATGGTGAAGTTACTCAAGAGGCTCTCCCGTCGCCAAAGAAGTTCCTTCCTCGTTGGCGGCTTCCGAGTCATCCGTGTCCATATCCTCCGGATAAGTCTCTTGATCAGGATTTTCGTTGTCATGTTTTTTGATGTGATCCATGTGATCCAAAAGCATGAACGCCATACGCTTAAAGCCAGCGTGGACTTTCCAAACTTCTTGTCGGGACGGCTCTCGGCCGAGTACATCGGCGAGTGCGTTGCGAGTGAGCTCAACAAGAGCTTCCTCATCTTTATCTGGTTTGGACATGCGGTGGTTTGGTTCATAGAAGTGACCTCACACTTTTACTGACCCCACCTTGCCTAAGGCAAGAAAACTTCCTCTACTCTGACCCCGAGAGCCAAAGCGATCCGCTGGGCTGTTTCGAGATTCGGCCGCTTCCGGCCGGTCTCGTACCTGCTGATCGCAGTGTTGTGCTTAAAACCAAGAATTCGGGCTAGTTGATATTGCGTTAGCCCTTTCTTGATTCGAAGGTCACGGAGTTTTATATTCACTGGTGATTTGTTCATAGGTTTAACTTTTAGACCTCTATAGTCATATTAAGCAATTTTGCTTACGAGGTCAATATATTGGGGTGTGGATAAGCAAAGTTGCTTAATCTTTACTAATTTGCTATCATGTAAGCAATAAGGTCGGCATTAATCGATTAAGCAAAATCAACAAATATGTCATTTGGTTCATATCTAAAACAACAAAGAGAATCGAATAACTGGAGTATCAAAGAGATCGCAGAACGGCTCGGCTTTTCCTCAAGTTACGTGAGCCAGTTGGAGAATGGGACTCGTATGCCGTCTAATAAACAGTTGGCGGTTTTTGCTAAGGCTTACCAGCTTCCCGAAGAGGAAGTGAAGAAGCATTGGGCAGAGGGCAAGATGCAAAAGGTCAGCATGCAGACTGACTACAAATTCAATCTCAAGGATGTCGGCGAGAAGCGCGTACATGAAGCCGCCAACAAACTCGAAGAAGGATTGGAGGAATTGAAAAAGAGTTTTTCCGGTGATGGTCATTTTAAATTGCCGGTGCTTGTAGCGATTCCTATTGATGATCTCGACGGTCATCTAAGTCGAACGAGCGACTTTGTTTTATTGCCAAAAGATAATGTGGTTTCAGGTCACCGAGTGTTTGGACTCCGTGTATCCGATCTCACACTCCCCGATGCGGCCATTCTTTCTGGAGACTTCATCATTCTCGATGCCGACATTGCCCCAAAGAATGGCGACATCGTGATCATGAGCACACCGGATGGTCTGGTGATGACTTATTACCAAGAGCGGGGCGATCACCTTGAGCTTCGGCCAGAGAAGGAAGGCTTCAAAAAAACCTACCATCTCAAGGAGAGTAAGATGATAGGCCGATTGGTTTACCACATCAAAAAATATTAACGAACAGGGCTCTCCGCAAGGTGAGCCCTCAAGCTATTTTAGGAGGGTGGTAATAAAGAAATTATAAAAAATTAGTAAAGAATTTATAAACTAACCATGAACTACTTAATTTACGGCCGTGTCTCTACCTCTCGTCAGGCCGAACGAGAATTGAGTATTCCGGCTCAAGTGAAAGCGTGTCAGAAGTACGGCATGGATCACGGTTGGAATCTTGCACCTGATGGCATCTACGAGGAAAAGGGTGAATCAGCTCGAACGGTTGAGCGTCCTCAGCTTCAGAAAATGCTTCATCGGGCAAAGACTGATAACAAGGTCGATGCAATCTTAATGCACAAACTTGATCGTATGTGTCGCAACGTTGCGGACTACGCCGCAATAAAGATGATGCTCAAAAAGCACGACGTCCGACTGATCTCGGTGGTCGAGCAATTTGATGAGTCTTTCTCCGGAGAGCTGGTCGAGAACATCATGTCATCGATCGCTCAATGGACGTCCCAGAACATCAGCTGGGAGGTCAGGAAGGGTCTTAAAGAGGCCGTAGAGCGTGGCAGGTTCCCCGGATACGCACCAATCGGCTATATGAACGATCGGAAGACCAAATCCCTGATCGTGGATACTGTTCGAGCACCATATGTGAAGCTGGGGTTTGAGCTTTATGCGACAGGCAAATTTTCTTACTACACACTCGGTGACGAATTGGCAAAACGAGGTCTCAAGAGCAAGGCTGGCAAACGTGTCTCAAAAAAAGGCGTTGAGCGGATGCTTCAAAATTCGATCTACTACGGTCTTATAAAAACACGATCAGCTACCAATCAGGCAAACTTCCCGTCACTCATCACTAAGAAACTGTTTGATGACGTACAGGAGATCATCGCCCAGCACAATCACTATGCCGATCGGTCTCGCAAACACACCTTTCCGCTTACTGGCTTTATGCGATGTGGTTACTGCGGTTCTATGTTGAGTGGTCAGGTAAAAAAGGGTCATCTGTACTATAACTGCTCTCACCGGCGTGATGCCAAATGTCCGGAAAGAAAGTACACACGATCAGAGCTTATCGAAGAGCAGGTCGTGGCGTATCTCTCACGAGTCGAGTTGCCACCTAAGTTCAAGACGGTCTTGGATGCGTACTTCCAGCACTTCGCAAAAGAGCGTATGGATCAGGAGGAAAACGAACGCAAAAGCATTAAGCATGACCTGATCAGAGTGCAACAGCAGATCCGTAATATTGTCGTGGATCGCTCAAAACGCATCATTGACGCAGAGGTTTTTATAAAGATTCAGGACGAGCTTCTTAAGGAGAAAGAGATGTATCAAGATCGCTTGGCCGAGCTCGAGGGTAAGTCAGACAAATTCGTGCAGAAATTCAATGAGCTTCTCGACTTCACGGATCACGCCGATGAAGTGTACCAAAAGAGTGGCACTAGTCAGAAGCGAACGGTACTAAAGCTTTGCATTGAGGGGTTCACAGTCAGAAATCAAAAACTGACGCCGATATGGACGCCAGTCTTTGATGTTCTTATGGACTTACAATTGTCCAAGTTCGATCCCCCAAAAGTCGGCGGCAAGGGTTCTAAAACCGCCTCAAAAACCCTTGCCGTACCTAAGGTTCTAACTTGGACATCTGGCGGAGAGGGAGGGATTCGAACCCTCGGACCAGTTTCCCGGTCAGCATCTTAGCAGGATGCTGCATTCGACCGCTCTGCCACCTCTCCAGGTGTCTCGGAAAAGGCTCTGCCACCCTTCCAGTTCGCACAATGTACCACGTTTTTGACGCTATTTCTACAGACATTCACCTATTCATTCTATAGAATAGAGATGCTGTGAGTATAAAAAAGTTTCGAAAAACAGTATGGAGTTATTACCGCCAACACGGCCGTATATTGCCATGGAGAAAAACACGCGACCCCTACAAAATCCTTATGTCGGAAATCATGCTCCAACAAACACAAGTAGACCGTGTTGTTTCAAAGTACACAGCGTTTACGAAACAATTCCCAAATTTCAAAACACTCGCAAATGCAAGAACGTCGGATGTTATACAAGCATGGCAAGGTCTCGGATATAATCGCCGAGCACTCAATCTCCAGCGCTGCACGCAAGAAGTCGTACAAAAATACAAGGGCAAACTTCCATCATCGTATACTGAGCTAGTTTCCCTTCCTGGAATTGGACCATACACCGCAGGTGCGATCATGGCATTTGCATACAACAAACCTATTGCATGTATTGAGACAAATATTCGAGCAGTGTACATCCATCATTTTTTCTCTCCTACAAAAAAAGTATCTGACAAAGAATTACTACTGTTGATTGAACAAACACTTGATACACAAAATCCACGCGAATGGTACTGGGCGCTCATGGATTATGGTTCCTATCTCAAAAAAACACTTCCCAACCCTGCTCGACGCAGTACACACCACACAAAACAAAAAATGTTTAAAGGTTCTAATCGACAGTTGCGCGGAAATATACTGAAACTAGTATCTCAAAAAAGTATCTCTGAAAAAAAACTTTTCGCTGAAATACAAAGAAAGCCAATTGAAATACGGGGCGCTCTTACAGCACTTACAAAAGAAGGATTTATACAAAAGAAAGGGGCAAACATTTCTCTTATATAAGAAAAGGCCGTGTTCGGGGTCGAAACCCCGAACACGGCCTGCTGTCAGAACGTCCAGATTGTCGAGACGGTCGGCGTCGCCGGGATGGCGAATCGCCCACTTCGGCTGTCGCTCTCCGACCGGAGGAGCGATAGCTTCAGCTTCATCAGCCGCCCCTGATACGAAACACTCGGCTTGGCGTAGATTGAATATCGTTCCTTGTCGGAAGCGATCACGCCACCCGACATCCCGAGGACCCACGGCCCCTTCTCGTACACGTACGACATCTCGCCGTACGCGTACAGACGATCGCCGTCGCCGTAGGCCGTATGGTAAACGCCGACATACTGCCACCCGAGCTCGGTTGACCATCCACCACGAAGTGTTCGACTGAACGAACCCAGCGGGCCGATGAAGGTCGAGGACTTTCCGCCTCGGTACGGCGGAGCGTAAAAAATCTCTACGCCCGCCTTCCCCGACCACTTACCCAGAGAAAACTTCCTCTGAATGATGGGATCGATGAAGTGGGCCATGACGCCGGCATCGTGCGTCCCGAGGGCTTTGACACCCAAGAGGAACACGTCCCAGTTGTCGTCAGCGTACGTGAGCGACAACCCCGCGATGGGATCGTCGCTCGCCACGGAGCCGAAGGACTTGAACGCGGATCGCGAAGACCAACTGGTCTCCAGCGTCCACAGATCGTCCTTCTCGAGCACCGTGACTGGAGCGATGTTCACCCCGGTCACCAGGTTCGTGGTCATGGCGAGCTGGTCGCCGTTGACCTCCTGACCATGCGCCGCGATGGCACAGGCCAGAGGCCAGCCCACCAACAGCGCGAGGACGATCCACAGTAGAGGCTGTGCGGTCTTCTTGTTGACTCGAGCAACGAGGGCCGTGTTCAGACTCTTCACTTTGCCACCTCCTAGGTTCCCGTTCGACGATGTGTCGAAACGTGTTTTCTGTATATTAGTATAGCAAAAATAACGTATTTGTCAACACCTAGAGATCTGTTTGTCAAAATACGCTTGTAATTCTTATACAAATTACAAGTGGCTTGCTTCAAGAGCCCGATTAATCTCAATGAGCGCCCTACGATGTGTGGGAGCAAATAAAGAAATGTGCTCAGAGGAGAAGTGGTACGGTGGGGACAAATGTTGTGTATATGCAGAATCACCTTGGACGTAACCGAGTTCATGGAGAATGCGCAATACCAGAAGAACTTCAAATGAAGCTATATTGTCTTGTGTGACCTCAGGACCAGCGAGTGCAGAGAGTCCATCCCACACCAAATCAAACAAAACACTTCCTTGTTCTTCATCGACGATAAGTCGACGAACAAGGTGGAGTACCCGAATGGCAAGCATTCTTTTTGTCTATCTTCATGTTCAAAAAAAATTGATGAAACAGGCGTAACGTTAGTGATACGCCACCCATCACGAGATCGGACAAGCGATACATCTGACACAGAAGAAAATTGCAAACCATATCGATGACGAGAACGTCCTTCGCGTGATGACTGACAACGCGCAAACACCACGCCCATATCGGCGGTAAACAAACGATAGGTACGACTCGCCTCACCGACGTTATACGCGCCGAGAACAATTGCCTTTGTATGATGCTTGGAATACATAAAACTAAATTCGAAATACGAATATCGAAATTCGAACCAAATTCAAAATCCTAAGTCTTAAAGTTTTAAACATTTTGAACATTCGCATATTCTTGCTTGTTTCGAGTTTCGTGCTTCGATATTCGTGCTTAGTGTATATTGAAAATATAGGATTCCTCCCCAGTGTCTCCAATGGAAACAGAGAGATCTGTAAGATTTGTTGTCTTCATGAGTGCTTCTTTGTATTCCTCAATAAGTTTTTTTCCGTCTTCGTTTGTAACAACAGAAAGTGCCGGAGCATCTGACGCAGTCAATCCTACTGTTTTTCTAAAATCTTGAATAGCACGCATCAAATCACGGACACTTCCTTCTTTCTGCAATTCAGGCGTCACCACGGTATCAAGCTCAACATCCCAACCTGCGTCCTCTTTGAAAAAGACTTCTTTTACATTTACTTCATCGGAAATCAACGCAACAAGTTCTGGAAACTTTTGTAGCGTAAGATTTCCACCTCGAAGTGTCAGCGATGCGAGTGGCTGACGCACTTTTACTCCTGCTGTCATACGTGCCTCAAGAGCCCGCGACGCAACATCTCGTGTTTTCTGCATGTTTTTTACAATCTCTTTTTCCTTCTTTGATTCATGACCAAATATTCCAGTATCTGCTTTTGGCCACGTCTCCAAGTGCACGCTTTCTAACTCACCGCCAATGGAAGTATATATTTCTTCAGCAAAGAACGGTGCAAATGGTGCCAGTATCTGAGCAAGTGTTTTCAGTACATGGTGTGTCGTTGCAAGTGCCTGTTCCCTATCCTCAACATTTTCTGACTTAAATCTCTCTCGTGAACGGCGAATGTACCACGTAGAAAGATCCTGAACAAAATCTCGAATTGCACGCGTAGGTTCAAAAACATGGTACGTCTCAAGACCTTGCGTTACATCAGCAACAAGCTCATTGAGTCGCGTCAAAATCCACACATCAAGAACACGTTTGGAGACTGGAGACTGGAGACTGGAGACTGGAGCTTCATCCTTGTACATCTCATAGAACTTCACCACATTGCGAGTAATCGTAAATACTTTTTTTGATACCTCATCAACTGTTTTTTCATCAAAGTTTTTTGAATCACCTGGTTGATTCACGGAATACATCCAAAAACGAATGACATCAACTCCGTATTTTGCTATTGCCTCCCATGGATTCACCACGTTACCAATCGACTTACTCATCTTTTTACCTTTTGCATCCAAAATGTGTCCAAGGCAAATAACATTTTCAAATGCGCGCCCTTTCCCCATGAGAGCACCCACAGCATGCAGTGTGTAAAACCACCCGCGCGTCTGATCAATTGCTTCAGAAATGTACTGCGCAGGATATCCTTGCCCATCAATCCATTCTTTATTTTCAAAAGGATAGTGATCTTGTGCAAATGGCATAGCGCCTGAATCAAACCATACGTCCATCACTTCAGGAGTACGCTTCATGCGTGCAGTACATTTTGGACACGTCACCTCTACCTCATCGATGTATGGCTTGTGTAAATCAATATCAAAGGTGTCATTGTGTGGAAGTGGTACAAAGCCAAATTCAAGCACGTGTGCAAGTTCAAGTGGTGTTGTTGCCATAATACGCTCAGCACGCGCATCATCTGCACCTTCCAAAATTGCTAGAACAGTAGAAAAACCGATTCCGTGAGTGACAACAATAATGTGTTCATCCTCATGCCGACTATCAATGTCATACAAAAACTCTGCAAAACGTCGTCGAGCATCTGCATAACTTTCCCCATTAGGAAGCGCATCAGTATATCTATATCCATTCGCTTTTCTAAACGCAAACACTTCTTTGTGTTGTTTGCCATTAAAATCACCATACCCGAGCTCTCGCAATCGCTCATCAACAACAATGGCATCCGGAGATATACCGAGCTCTTGTGCAAGAATATTTGCCGTCTCACGAGTTCGCACAAATGGCGACGTGTATAGTGTCGTCACTTTTTCTTTCTGAATTTTTTTACTTGCGTGCACAACCTGCTCTTTTCCTTTCTCCGTTATGTGATCTGGTCCATTTGGATCTGCACTCGCAGTGTCTAACACATTATTCTGCGCTTCTCCGTGCCGAACAAACGTAAATGTATTTCCACGGGACTTTGTAATCTTTTTGAGATGTTCAATAGATGATACGACTTCCGTGTGATGACAGTGCTCACAATTCCAGACAGGTAATGGAGTTCCCCAGTACCTATCACGAGAAAACGCCCAATCTTTTACCTCACGAAGCCATTCACCAAAACGTCCTTCTTTAATATGTTCTGGTACCCAATGAATTTTTTATTTTCCTTAACTAATTCATCACGCAACTCCGACATGCGAATGTACCACGAATCCCGCGCATAGTAGATAAGTGCCGTATGACAGCGCCAACAGTGTGGGTATGTGTGTTCAAATTTTTCTTTCTTAAATAAAAGATTTCGTCCTGCCAAATCTTTAATAACTTCAACGGCAGTTGATTCATCACGCACAAAGAGTCCTTCATAGAGCCCTGTGCCTTGTACAAAATGCCCCGTCTCATCTACAAGATGCCACTTCGGCAATCCAACCTTGTTTCCCAATTCAAAATCTTCCTGTCCGTACATCACCGCAGTGTGCACAATACCTGTACCGTCTGTTGTCGTCACAAAATCCGCAGAGTACACCTTGTACGCATTCTGCATTTTTTCTTTTTCAGGGCCAGAAATAAGCGTGTTCAAAAATGGAAAAAGTGGTTCGTACGTAAGACCAATAAGTGCTTCACCTAAACATTCTTCAACAACTTCATACCCTTCACCCAACACAGAAAGTCGATCCCTTCCAAGCCACAAAAATTCACCACCATGAGAAACTTTTACATACGAAATTTTTTCTCCAATAGCAAGACCAACGTTTCCAAGAAGTGTCCACGGCGTTGTCGTCCATGCAAGTAAGTATGTATTTTCTTCTCCTACAAGTGCAAACTTCACATACACCGAAATATCTTTTACATCTTCATATCCCTGCGCGAGCTCATGGCTTGAAAGTGCTGTCCCACAACGCGGACACCACGGGAGCACTTTGTAATCCTTATAGAGAAGTTCTCGCTTGTGCACATGCGCAACAATATTCCACAACGACTCCATGTAACTTGAGGTGTATGGAATGTAGGCATCATTCAAATCAACCCAGTACCCAATGCGCTGTGTAAATTCTTGCCACTCATCAATGTACTTCCACACGCTCTCTTTACACTTTTGATTGAATCGATCAATACCATATTCTTCAATTTGTTTTTTTGAGGTCAGACCAAGCTGTTTTTCAACTTCAATCTCAACAGGAAGCCCGTGTGTATCCCAGCCCGCTTTTCGGCGCACATGAAAACCACACATCGTCTTGTAACGAGGAATAACATCTTTAAAGGCACGCGAGATAAGGTGGTGAATTCCTGGACGACCGTTTGCTGTTGGCGGACCTTCGTAAAATACAAATTCACCTTCAGGAGAATCCTTTGCGAGTGTTTTTTGAAAAATATCTTTCTCTTTCCACTCTCGTAAGATTGCCTCTTCGCCTTTTGCTACATCACTTTTCTCGTATTCTGTCTGTTCCATACTACCCATACTAGCAAAAAAAACGACCTTTTAAAACGTCCGCGCAGGTGACACCTGTTACATCTTTTCAGGAGTTGAAATGCCGAGTATGTGGAGGCCATTTTCAAGCACTGTGGAAAGCGTCTTTGTCAGAGCAACTTTGTAAGGTGCATGCGGATTGTTTGTGTCAACAATTTTCTCTTGCGCGTACCATGCGTTAAATGCACCCGAAAGTTCAGTTACATATTGCGAAATATACTGCGGAGCATACCCACGGAGCGCGAGGAGTGTTTTTTCAGGGAATCGAGACACCATGCGTTCGAAATCAGAAAGTTCCGGGCGCTCTCCATCACACGATCCGACAATGTGCGCCTCAGCCGCCTTCTGTAAAATAGATTTTGCACGCACAAGCGTGTACTGAATATACGGACCTGAATCACCTTCAAACGACAATGATCGCTCTGGATCAAACGTGCTATTTTTTTCTGTTCCCTGTTTCAGTACCATGTACTTAATAGCACCGACCGCAACCGCATTCGCGATTGCGTCTGTCGTACCAACTCCTCGCTCACTCACCTTTTCCTGCGCGCGATGTATCATATCTTGCAAGAGCGACTCACCAGTAATTACATTTCCTTTTCGTGATGACATCTTTCCTGTCGTCAACACCATCATGCCGTGATGTATGTGTTTGAATCGTCCTGTAAATTCTGGACGAAGCAGTTCAAGAGCTTTGAATACGACGTTAAAGTATTGTTCTTGCTCGACAGCGGTAATAGTAATACTTTCATCAAATGTACATCGGTCCATTTTAAGCACCGCAAGCCCGAGCTCCTTCCCTTCATACGTAAGCACTCCTTCTTTTGTAATAAAGACACGAGTATGGAGTCCGTGCACCTCTCCCGGAAACACAATTGCACCTTCACTTTTTTGAAAAATTCCTTTTTCTAAACCTTCTTCGACTAATGCTCTTCCCGCTTCAAGTGTTTGACTCTCAAAAAAGTATTCATCGAAGCGTGTCCCCAACAGTGCGTATATTTCCTCAAACGCCTTGAGCGATGCTTCTCGCCCTTTCTGGTACATATCCTCAACACTCGTGTCGTGTGTGTACACTTTTTTATTTATTTCCACAATTTCTTTTTGTGCAGTCTCATCTGTCTCATACATCTCATGTCCATACGCGTATGCTTTTCCAATTTCAGGAATATCTGTCGGATCAACATTTCGTTTCATCATGCCCCACAACGCTTTTGCAACATGTAACCCAACATCACCTTGGTAATTTGCGCGAATAACGCGCGCTCCCGCATTTTCAAAAATACGCGTAAGCGTTTCACCAATGGTGTTACTCATCAAGTGTCCAATATGAAATGGTTTGAATGGATTTGGTTGTGTGTACTCAACCATGATTGTTTTTCCAGAAAATGTTTCATTCGTTCCGTACGCAGTCCCTTGTTTTAAAATAGTTTCTAATTCGTGTACAAAAAAATCACGTGAAAGTGTGAAATTAATGAACCCCGGGCCCGCCACTTCAATTTTTTCAACTCCCTCTACCTGTGCGCTCAACAGATGTTGCACAATTTTTTCTGCTACCGCACGAGGATTTTCACCAACCTGTTTCGCAAGTGCAAGTGCCACAGTACACGCAAAATCACCATGCGCCATTTCAGCTGGACGTTCTAAAACAACCACGGCTGGAGGATATCCGAGCGCTTCACATGCATCTGTAATTTTTTGTATCAACGCTTTTTCAAGCACATGTGTATTGTATCATCTCGCCCGCAATTGACAGAAATACATTCTGGCGTATGCTCTCGGTTAGACCATGTTCTCAAAAACAAATGGAGGAAACGCAATGCTAACTCCTGGGATTATCGTTCCCGGAAGAGTGTGTCGTAAATGCGGTGCACAAATCAAGTGCTACGCACCGTCCAGAGCAAAATGGTCATATGAGTGCACAAAATGTGCCCACGCACACACAGATCTCAACGTCGTTGGGTATCTGATATTACCGGCACACCAACAACACCCTCAAAAAAAGCGCCTATGAACGAGTAATCCGTACACCGCCCGAGCAGAATATGCTCTGGGCGGTTTTGTCTTCTAACAAACTTTTTGATTATACAAACGACTCAGGTACGGGAAAGCGTTCTGCAAGATCTTGTATTTCCTTGTGTACTTTTTCTTTTACGTTTGTATCTGTGTGATGTTTCAAAACAGTAATCATACGCTCTGCAACAAATCGACACTCTTCTTCTGAAAACGTGCGCGTTGTGATTGCGGGCGTGCCGAATCGAATCCCTGACGGATCAAGAGGTTTGCGCGTGTCATCAGCAATGACATTTTTATTTACAGTAATACCCACTTCATCGAGTGCGCGCTGCGCTTCGTCACCTGTTACACCAAGCGAACCAAACACATCCGCAAGAATAAGATGATTGGATGTCCCCCCACCTATCAACCGAATATTTTCTTTCAAAAACACATCTGCCATTGCCTGCGCATTTTGCACAACCTGTTGTGCATAGATAGAAAACTTTGGCGACAGTGCTTCGCCAAATGCAACCGCCTTTGCTGCGATCACGTTCATATGTGGGCCACCCTGTAACCCAGGAAAGACCATTTTATCTATCTTTTTTGCAATCTCTTCATTATCTCGTATCAAAATCATCCCACCACGCGGACCACGTAATGTTTTATGTGTTGTTGTCGTCATCACATCAAAACCAAAATCAAATGGATTCTTCACCGCCTTCCCCGCAATGAGCCCCGCAATGTGTGCAACATCCATCACAGCAAGCGCACCAACTTCTCGAGCAATCGAAACAAATTTTTCATAATCCAACTCACGCGAATATGCCGAGTATCCAGCGAGCAACATTTTTGGTTTTTCTTTGAGTGCAGTTTCACGCAGTGCATCGTAATCAATTTCACCCGTTTCAACATTCTTCATTCCGTATCGTACAAATTTAAAAATTTTTGTGATTGCTGTCACAGGATGTCCATGTGTTAAATGACCTCCGTGCGACAAATCCATTCCGAGAACAGTGTCACCTGGTTCAAGAAGCGCAAAGTACGTTGCAATGTTTGCTGGGGCGCCAGAAAGTGGTTGTACATTTACAAAACCTGCACCAAATAATTTTTTTGCACGCTCAATCGCCAACACTTCTATCTGATCAGTAAATTCTTGACCACCGTAGTACCGCTTACCCGGATATCCTTCCGAATACTTATTTGTCATTACTGATGAGAGTGCCTCACGAACCGCGCGAGAGACATAATTTTCAGACGGAATAAGCTCAAGCCCTTCCACTTGCCGTTGTTCTTCTCCTTGAAGAATTTGATATATTTCTTCGTCTTGTTTTTTAATATATGACATAGGATTTAGAGTAAACGTTTAACATGTTTCCAAATTGCTTCTTCCACTTTTTCTCGCGAGTCATTTGCGTCCACCATAAACCAGCCACGTTTCTCAGCCAGAGCATGATGCACCGAACGAACTTTCTGCATCAATACATCATCGCTTTCGTGTTTGTGTCCTTCTTCCTTTCCATCAAGGAATCGTTCACCATCCATGAACACACAGAGATCTTCCGAGAGCAAGTGGCTGTTGAGTTCCTGAAGAAATGCTTCATCAACACCTGCTCCAACCCCCCAAGCTATTCCCGTTCCAATATAATCTTCAACTACAATCCATTCGCCACTTTCAATACGGTCACGTAATACGCTGTCGTATTGTGTTCTATTAAGAATTTGCAAAATTTGAAACTCACGTGCAGATAAGTTGTGTGGATTTCCATTTCGAAGATACGCGTTAATCATTGGACCTGACGGTGGAAGTTCATACAATGGGTATTTAAGATAGTGTGCCTGCTTCCCTTCGCGCGTTAAATGCTCAACGAGCACACGCGCCTGTGTTGTTTTTCCAAGATTGTTGATGCCGTATAAGGCGATGAGTTTTCCACGCATAAATGTTTTTATTTTTTCGAGAAAAAATCGTCAAACTGATGTCCAACACTATTCTCTGGGTTATTTTTATTAAAAAACTTCTCACTCCTTTCTAAAATGCAGACTTTCTCAATACCCCCATCAATCATTACATTCCAACATGGCTCACAACACCACCAATGCCCCCACAAATACAGAGTTGCTCCTGCGATATCATTACCTTTTGCCCGAGCATCTGCAAGAGCGCGTTGTTCACTGTGATTTTTTGGGTGACACCCTTCACAGAGTTCATACCCTTGTCCTGTTGGAATGTTTTGTTTTACTCGCTCACATTCGTGACTTTTATGATACTCGCTTCCATTTGCTCCAAAACCTATAATCGTATTATTTTTCACAAGAATACTCGCATTCGGCATAACCGCGTCAAGTGACTGCGAAAAAGCAAAAAGTTTGGCAATCTGCATATATGAATTTGACAAAGAAACGTATTCGAATTCCCTGTTTTTTGGCATATATGGGTACGCTATTTTTTCCATACTGTCATCGTAGCAAAAGAAGTGATTTCGAGATAGTATGTCTGCATGTCTCGTTTTGATGAAATCTATAAAGACACACTCTCCCAGATTATGACAAGGGGGGTTCCCGAATTAAATGCTAGAACTGGACACGAAACACGAGCATTACCAGGGGTTAGCTTTGTGTTAGATGTAGAAAAAGATGGATTTCCACTCCTTACGCTCAGAAAGATACCTATAAAACTTTTTATTGCTGAACAAGTTTGGTTTATATCAGGTAGCAGAAAACCTGAAGATTTTCTTGGAACATTTACGCATATTTGGGATGATTTTACGAACCCAGGAAATGTTGTTACTGTTGCCTATGGATATCGTTGGAGAAAACACTTTGGCAGAGATCAGCTTAGTCTTCTTGTTGAACTCTTAGAAAAAGACCCCAGTTCTCGTCATGGAGTTATTGTTACGTGGGATCCTGCACAAGATGGTCTCGGCGGAACGCAAAAAGCAAATCTGCCCTGCCCGTATACGTTCACGGTAAATATCATCGGCGGTAGGTTAAACCTACATAATATGGTTCGTTCAAATGATATGTTGCTTGGCTTTCCCCATGACGTGGCAGGGTTTGCACTACTTCAATGCATTCTTGCGCAACGACTCAATGTGCGTGTCGGTGTGTACTCACACAGCATCTCTAACGCACACGTATATGATACTCACTATGACGGTGCGTACGAGATGCTTAAGCGACCAACAAATCATAAACAGATCTCATGTACTCTTCCTCAAAAAACATTTGAACGAGCCGAAAAAAAAGATGTAACACTTGTAGAGGAAATCGCCAACATGTTCTCCGAACAGTACACACCACAACCTCCCATTACTGGATTACATATAGTATTATAACCATCTATGTCAGTACTTATCCAAAAGAAATTATTGAGAAAATAAAAAAAGGTGAGATTGTTTTTAGTCCACACCTAGATACTTTCCAGTTACAAGCGCATTCGGTTGATCTACGACTCGGTTTTACGTTTCTTGTACCAAAATCCTCACGTATGACACCAAAAGGACGCGAGGCACTACTCATTGATCCCTTGGCGGAAAAATACGACGCGCGATACTTTGATGTCATCGAACTTGAAAAGGGCCAGTACTTTGAACTACTTCCTCAAGAACATGTGTTAGTATCGAGTTTCGAAAGTATTAAAGTTCCTGATGATTTAATGGCCGTTCTTTATCCACGCTCTTCAACAAATAGAAAAGGTATGTCGGTTGATTTGACGGGCATCATCGATGCGGGATACGAAGGACAACTTACTATTCCAGTACGAAACAATACCCGCTCGCAAGTAATTCGCCTGTATCCAGGAGAGCGTTTTTGTCAGGTTGTATTTGAATCACTCACTGAAAGAGTTACCCCGCGTAAAAGCCGATACCATCAACGTGACATTATTGAAGGTACCGCGTCTGAAGAAATGCAAGAAGTTGATCTTATTAAAACGGGTGAGATTAAAAAACTTAAAGAAACGTTCCCTGTTATAAAGGGTTATGCCCATGATGAATCAGAGTAAGATAAGCATCATTGCAGCCATAGGAAAAACAACCCATGCACTTGGCAAAGACGGTGCACTTTTGTGGCGTATTCCAGAAGACATGAGACGTTTTAAGACACTCACCATTGGCCACACTGTCATCATGGGCCGAAAGACGTGGGAATCTATACCAGAAAAGTTCAGACCGCTTCCAGAGCGTACCAATATCGTTATCACAAAAAACACTGCCTACAGTGCTTCCGGTGCACTCGTTGTACATACGTTCAATGAAGCGCTCGATGTCGCACAAAAAAACGAAAGGACGGAAATATTTATTATCGGTGGAGCACGTGTATATGAAGAGGCGTTGTCTAAAAGTTCTCGGCTGTACCTGACACTTGTTGATTCTGATACACAAGGTGATGTATTTTTTCCAGATTATTCTACGTTCACAAAAAAATCTTTGAGGAAAGACATCTTGAAAATACCCCGCCGTATTCATTTGTAATATTGGAAAAATAAAACACCATCCATGTTGGAGGGTGTTTTATTAAAAGAATGGGGTTTGAAAAATTATTTTACGGTAATTCCCATACTTCGGGCACTTCCTTCGATGATTTTCATTGCTGCGTCGATGTCGTGTGCGTTGAGGTCTGCCATTTTGCGTTCTGCAATTTCGCGGACCTGTGCTTTCGTTACTGAACCAACTGGTTTGAGAGGGTTTCCTGAACCCTTCTCTACTCCCGCTGCCTTAATAAGCAAACTTGAAGCGGGTGGACTCTTGAGAACGAAGTCATAACTTCTGTCTTCAAAAACCGTAAGCACAACTGATACCGTCTCACCTCGCATTGCCTGTGTCGCTGCGTTGAACTTAGTAACAAAGTCACCGATGTTCACTCCAGCTTGACCAAGTGCAGGTCCAAGTGGTGGCGCAGGTGTTGCCGCACCTCCGGCAATCTGTAATTTAAGTGTTTTAAGTATTTTTTTGGCCATATAATTATGTGATTTCCAGACTCGGGAAGCTATGAATCTAGAGATAAAACCGAAAGCGTAACGAGAGAATACTACAGTATTTTTGGGCTTTTTCAAGCCCTCCCTCATTATATTTTTTTGACCTGTAAGAAGTCCAATTCAACCGGCGTTTCGCGTCCAAACATGGACACAAGGATTTTTACCTTTCCACGCTGACGATCAACTTCAGACACACGTCCTTCAAAATCTTTAAATGGACCATCAACAATAATGAGTCGATCATCCTGTTCAAAATCAATAAGGTGCATTGGCATATCTGCCTTCATGCGACCAAAGAGCTCATCAATTTCATCTTGTTTGAGTGGAACCGGTTGCACACCCGAACCAACGAAACCAGTCACGCGAGGTGTGTTACGAACCACGTACCATGAATCATCTGTCACAATCATATCCACAAGAATGTATCCTGGGTACACCTTCTCTTCTTCTTCAACACGCTTGCCACGTTTTACTTTTATTTTTTTCTCAGTAGGAACAAGCACGTTAAAAATTTTATCCTCCATACCAAGAGATTCCACTCGCTGTTTGAGGTTGCGCACCACGGCATCCTCGTATCCAGCGTACGTGTGAATGGCATACCAGTTACGTCCTTGGTCGTGTTGCTTTTGAACTTTTTGTTGATTCATAGTGTTATGTGAAAAGTTGGCAATGTGTTTCCCTTCAATCCCTAATTAGATAAGAAACTTCTGGACCAAGAATGTAAAGAGTGCATCAAATGCACCGAGGTACGCTGCAGTGAAGACAGAAATCGCCACAACGACAATTGTAAACGCAATTGCTTGTGCGCGTGTTGGCCAACTCACATGTTTGAGTTCTGTTTGGGTGTCTTTAAGATATTGAATGAAACGTGACATAGGTGTGATGTGACATGTAACGCACAACATGTAACAATACTTTTTGCTACACAATACGTGCTACATGTTTCGTGTTTCTGGTAATTAAAAACCCCTCGCGGGGCCTTTGTGATTAGTATAGTACACCTCCAACTAGAGATAGTCAACTGGTATAGAAAAGCGCCCCGATCGAAGTCGGGGCGACAAGAAAAACGCCTAAGAGAAACCCACGGATCTTGGAGGAAGTGGAGTCCGTCCCCGCAATGGAAACGCGCAAGGAAGCTTTCGCCTCTTGACCACCGGCCAAGACGATGCGGTCTCGCTGCCAATGAGCAGCTGATTCACGACTTGTTGCTTCTTTTTCTTCCTCTTCGCCATGATTCCTCCGATTCATCCAAGGTACATAGTGCTTCGTCTAACACACGAGCTATCTACACACAACCTACCCCCGAAGATACGTCGCGTCAAGATATAAAAAAGCACCCTAACCGAAGTTAGGGCGCATCACCGGACGAATCCAGATGGCTAACGCGAGCGGTCGAATGACCAATCCGGGACAGTGACAAAGTTGCCACGTCCCATCCTCGGAGCCTCCTGTCCCGTCGTAGACGTCCCCTTCCTCGAGGACATCCCCCGCCGTAAGGCGGATTCCAAACACCGTTGCGTGGGGATTCGAAGGATGTCGGTACTCCTGCGCAACTCCTTCCACTCTAGACCTCCTCATTCTGTGGCCATATCGAGAACCACATGTTAACAACAATACCCGAAAAGATACTACTCTTTTTTCAGGGAGATGACAAGTTATGAATCTATAAGGATCTCGATTCACCAAATATTCAAACTTTGAGTGCTGAAAAATTATTATTTCAAGTTTTGCAACTTTCGATTGGCAATCACCACAAGAAGCGGAGACGCAATGAAAATTGATGAGTACGTTCCCACAACCATACCAATGAGAAGTGTGAGCACAAAACTATGAATGACCGATCCTCCAAGGAAAAAGAGTACGAGCAACACAAGAATAACCGTGAGTGACGTGTTCAATGAACGTACATATGTTTCTTCCAAACTCTTCCCTACCGTTTCAGTAAATCCTTCCTTTGTGTGATGTTCCTTGTTGCGTCGTAGGTGTTCTCGAATACGATCAAACACCACAATCGTATCATTCACGGAGAGACCGAGGATAGTCAACAGCGCTACAATAAACAATGTATCCGCTTCAAGCCCTGCCGTTTTTCCCAAGAGTGCAAACACACCTGTTGGAATGGTAATGTCGTGTAGGAGTGCCAAAATAGCGATTAATCCATAAACCCAAGATGAAATTGGTTCAGATACTTTTCGGAACGTGAAAGCAACATATAAAATAATCATGAGCATCACGAGCGCGATTGCGATCCACGTTTTTCGACGAAGCTCTTGCCCAACAGTCGGACCAACAGAACTCAATCGTTCAATTTCTGGTTTGTAGCGTCCCTCTCCTGAAAGTGCTGTGAGTAGTGTTGTTCTATCGCCTTCTGAAAGTGTTTTTGTACGAATAAGCACACCTCCTTCTGCGGAATCACGAACAACAGCGCCTGCAAATCCTGCCTTTTCGAGCGTGGTGGTTAATTCAGGTCCTGTTGGGCGTGCATCTGCAAATCGTACAGAAACAATAGAACCACCAGTAAAATCAACGCTCGGATTGAGTCCCCACATGCCAATTGCGACGAGCGATGCAAGCACGAGAAGACCCGAGAGAGCGAAGAAGAAATTTTTATATTTGAGAATAAACATAGCGTACGTAGTAAGTAGTAATGATTATGCGTTAGTTACCCCACTTCCAAACAAGAATTTTGTCGTTCGTGTTACCTCCTTTGGAGCAAGGGCAAGAAGTAGTGTTCGCGTAATACTAATCGCCGTGAACATACTTACAATAACTCCAAGAAGAAGTGTAAGGGCGAATCCCTTAATCAAACTTGTTGTTGTGTAAAACAAAATAATTGCACTGATAACGGTTGTCATGTTTCCGTCACGAATAGAAAGCCATGCGCGTGAGAATCCTTCAGCAATTGCGTCGTGAATATTTTTTCCACTTCGAAGCTCCTCTTTCATACGTTCAAAAATAAGCACGTTTGCATCAACAGCAATACCAATAGTGAGAATGAAACCTGCGATACCAGCAGCGGTGAGTGTCACTGGAACAAGCTTGAAGAGCGCGAGCATGATGAGCGTGTACAATGCAAGTGCAACAACCGCAACAAGACCTGGAAGGCGGTACCAGAAAATCATAAAAAGTGCGACGATAAGAAAACCCCAGAGACCAGCTTGCACGCCCGCACTCATAAGCTCTTTTCCAAGAGACGCACCAACAGAATCGGCACCAACAAGCGTAATGGGAACAGGGAGAGCACCGAAATTAAGATTACGTGCCATTTCTTTTGCCTCATCAGCAGAAAGACCGGTAATAATTGCCTTTCCATCAGTAATTGTTGCTTGAATTGTTGGATCTCCTTTCATTTCTCCATCAAGGAAAATGGCGAGACGTTCACCAAGGTGCTTTGAGGTAATGTCGGCGAAAAGTTTTGTTCCCTCGTCGTTAAACGTAAGTGCAACAATTGGCTCTTGCACAATAGTTTGACGACTTTGATTAAATTGCAACTGAGCATTTTTAAGAAAACGTCCCGTGAGGCCCGTTGCAACATAGCCGGTCATAGTTGTTGTTGCGCTCGTTGTACCAACTTGCCCTTGAAATTCTTTTGCGAGACGAAACTCAAGCATTGGTGTCTTTCCGAGCTGCTTAATTGCGGCGTCAATATCAGTCACACCTGGAAGCTCCACAATAAGACGCTGTTCTTTTCCTGTTGCGATACGCGCTTCTTCAACTTGTACTACTGGCTCTGAAACACCGAAAACATTCACGCGGCGCTCAATCACATCACGCAGGGAATTCATCGCATTTCCAACATCGGCACTTGGTACACCAGAGACGTCGGCACTGTATGTGAGAAGTGTTCCTCCGGCGAGATCAAGACCTGCCTTAAATGCATACTTAGAACCAGGAGCTTGTGTGGAGTATACAAAAAATCCCAAACCAACGCCTGCGAGTAAAATAAGGACTGCAATAATTCGTGTTTTCATTCTATTGAGAGAGCAAAGATGCGAGGCATGTTTGCTTGTAGTATTTAATAAATAGTTTGTTACCCCTGTCTCGACATAACCCTAAAAATAACCATTCACGGTCATCTCATACAGGGTACCCAGACACATTGGTATATCACAAAAACACCCAAAACAAAAGGGCGTTCGCGCATCGCGCGAACACCCCAACTACACAGCGAAGAGATCTACTCACCACCGGGTCGAATGAGCCAATGGCACATGAGGAAACCTTCTCCTGCCACTCAAATTTTCTGAATGAGCTCCCTCACCATCCCAGAGAGTTCATTCACCCCTGTCGAAGAAAGCGGGGGGTGTGAGCGAGGTCTTCTGTGGTTTCCCTCGTCAAACAACGTCCACCGCCACACGGAGGATTGTCTCACGATCCTCCGCGTCAACCTCCAACGGCAACCTGATCACCCAAGCCGCCAGCTTCGTGTCGCCTAGACTCATTTTGCCTCCTTTCGTTGTCCTAAGGTTTTAACCAGATTCTGTGAATATATTATAAAAACACAATACCTCATTCCGATATCTCTGGTGACTGATACTTAACACATAGCAATAAATTATGAAAAAGCATTGCAATAGCAATTGGGCCAACTCCTCCTGGAACAGGGGTCATCACTGAAGCTTTTTGTGCACATTCTGGATCTGCATCCCCCACCACCTTGCCCCCCGCCTCGCTCGTGCCCGCGTCGAGAATAACCACGCCATCTTTAATCATGTTGGGCTTGAGCACGTGTGGCGCGCCGGCACCCAAAACAAGGATATCTGCGTTGTGTGTGTACGCTTCGAGCGTGTCACCGCGTTCGACCACGGCGACACGCGCACCCCAATGAGACAGCCATGTTGCCATGGGACCACCCACAAGCAACCCGCGTCCAACAACAACCGCGTTTTTCTCCGCAACGTCAACTCCTGCATGCTCCAAGATTTCTTTGCACGCGCCAACCACAGGTGGAAGGAGTGACATATCGCCGTTTTCAAAACGGGTTCGTGCCTCCGCGCCAAGTCCATCGACATCGTGCGACGCCGGAATCGTGTCTTGTATCTTTTTGAAATCAATGTGCGCCGGCAAGGGCAACTGTACGATGATGCCGTTGCTCACAGCAACAGCCTCGCGCACGTGTGCAACCAACGCATCGGTTGTCGTTGATTCAGGAAGCTCGAGCACCCGCACATCAACACCAACCGATTCACCGGTTCGTTTTTTGATCTTGATGAACTGTTGCGTTGCGGCATCAGACGAGAGCACAAACACGCTCAAAAGCGGCCTCTCAACAAGCGTTGAGACCTTGTGTGCAAGCGATTCGGTTATCTCACGCGCAATAGCGCGTCCATCAATGAGCATATGCATATTCTACCATTCATCACACATATAAAAATGAAACCCCCGTGCAGTGAGCACGGGGGGGCAAAGCTAGACATCAGGCAGCGCGAGTGTGAGAGAACACGAGACGCCCGGCGTCCCAAGCGAGGCCGTGGTCGACCTTGCCGGCGCCGACGACCCAGCCGCCGCTGCCGGCGTGCCAGAGGACGTTCACGAGCCGCAAGACGCCCTTGGCGTCCCGAACCCGGAACAGGTTCGCCCTGCCGTCGACGTGGAGCTTGCCACGCCGACCCTGACCCTGACGCTTCATCAGCGCCCAGATCTGGCCGCACGTGGCCTCCTCGACACCTTCGCCGAGCGCGGTGTTGATGTCCGCGCAGTAGGCGGTGCGGGTGAGCTCGTTGCGCCGGAGCGCGAGCGGAGGCTGCGCCTCCTCGACGAGACCGCCGAAGCAGCTCGTGAAGAAGCCGTCGATGTACCCCACCTTCACGCCGTCCGTCTTGCCCACCTTGAAGTGAGCGGAGACGTCGAAGCTCGGGATGGCGGCGATCTTCACCGTGTCGAGGTAGCGGAAGAGCGGCGGAACGGCCGGCTTCTCAATCTCGACGATGCGATGCGTGCCGTCGAGCACGCACTCGACATTCTGCAGCTTGCCGTCGACGTAACCCTGCACGATCCGACCGACAACAACAGGATCGAGAGACCCCTCCCTGACCCGTCGGAACCAGTCGTGTTGCTGTCGGGCAAACTTGCCCAATGCCGTGTCGTCTGCGACGTGAGTCATGACGACTCTCCTTTCATGCCCGCAGGTCTCCATTGACCGCGGTTGTGAAAGCTCGTATTTAAGCCCTCAAAACCACGGCCAATTGATTGGTTTAGAAAGAACACACGCACCAGTAGTACGCGTAAAAGTGGGGGTTGTCAATGTTGGTGAGATTTTTATAAAAATGAAACCCCCGTGCAGTGAGCATGGGGGCAAAGCGAGACATCAGACAGCGCGAAAATCAGCGGCAACGGAGCTGTCCCAGCTAGGGTTGATCCATTGCCCCATCGAGCAAACAAGATTCGCTTCTTGGTGCCAATATCCGTAGCGAACATACAGAAAGTTGGCAATATGCGAACGGTGGAAGGTATCACCGAGGAAGAACACCCGGATTGCATTTCCATTGGTATCCTTCTTCCACGACTCCGGCCAGAGCTCGGAACGCTTGATCAAGTAGTCAAGCACCTTGGCACCGACATTACCACCCGACTCATCAACCACCTTTCGGTGGTGACCCCCGTCGGCATCGATGGTAAGAAGGCTAAGCGGCTTACCATCAAGATACAACATGTCGCCCTGACGCTTGAGTTTGACAACGCCCGACTTCGGCGGGCTCATCCGCTCGAGTCCGAGGTCGTCAGACGGAAGCATACAGGGAACCGAGAAATCGATGGTGTGCTCCAGAGGATTGATCTCGTGCGTGCCGCGAAGAACCCCGATGTGAAGATCAAAGTCCGCCGGCCTGGACTTCACCATCTGAAAAAAGTCCAGAAGGTCTTGAACCGACCGCTTCCCATCCAAGACAAGCGGCCAGATTCCGAAAACCCAAAGCTTCCACAACCTCTCAGCCAGAATTTGGACGGTATTGGCGCCCATATTTTCTCCTTGCCCAGTATCAGTGGGCACAAGGGCCGCGAATCTCCATTGACCGCGGTTGTGAAAGCTCGTATTTAAGCCCTCAAAACCACGGCCAATTGATTGGTTTAGAAAGAACACACGCACCAGTAGTACGCGTAAAAGTGGGGATTGTCAATGTTGTGTGAATATAAGAAAACCCCGCCACGTCTTGCAAGACGGGCGGGGCCCAGTTCTTTGGAGTTGCCCCTTAGTTCGAGCGCGCGACATGAGGACGAAGATGCCCCTCATTCGTTTGTAGTCTATCAACAGTCGTCACTGTTGACCGCTCAAATCAGAGTTTCGGTGGGGGATTATCGCAAACGATCTCACCCCCAGGCTCCTAACGAGGCCAGAACCCGCGGCAGTAAGGGAGATGTGTGCTCAACACACATCAATTGTCTTACACCAAAACGCGGAATACCCCGAGCCCATTAACGCATGAACTAGGCGGAGTTAGTTTACCGCTCTCATAGCGGGAGTGTGAATTTGTGTCATAGCGCCCCCCACTCTGGCGCTTAAGGCTTCTTCATAGCCTTCCTTTCTGTTTTTTGTTGACATTGCGCCATACCCCCGAATGGAGCTGGCACTCATTTTCTGAAGAGTATTATACACACCTCAAATTATTTGTCAAGTATTTTATGATTATGTAGAGAACCATACCAAAAAACAGCCCTGTTAGGCCATTTTATGTTTTTACCTTTTTATTTCCCACATACCGGCGTTTACATACTAGCTAACTAGCTAATGAAGCTAAAAAGCTTCATTAAATTCCCGCCCGTGACAAAATCGTCTTCACCGTCTTGAGTGCAATTTTGAGGTCCAGTGTAATGTTTCTGTTTTTGATGTAATACAAATCGTAGGACAACTTCACCCGCGTCTCCCCCACGTCTGTTCCATGATGTGGATGGTTCTCGTGGTAGATCTGTGCCCACCCTGAGAGCCCTGGCTTGATAAGATGGCGCACATTATAGAATGGTACTTCTTGTTCATAAAGCTTTACCATCGCAGGAAATTCTGGACGCGGACCAATAAGAGAAATATCCCCACGCAACACATTCCACAATTGAGGTAACTCATCGATGCGAAGTGTGCGAAGTATTTTTCCTGTTTTTGTTACCACATACTTACTTGCAAGCACCGCATTCCCTGAATCACTTCCTGTCATGGTGCGTACTTTAAAAATACGAATGGTATGATTATTTTTTCCCACACGATCTTGCGAAATAAACATCGAACCGCCGTCTTCAAAACGAATAGCAAAATACACAAATGGAAAAAGTATGAGCGACACAACGAGAAGCGGAAGAGCAATGAGTATATCCATGCCTCGCTTTAAAAATTCATAGGTAAATTTTCGTGTCGCAGAAATATTTTCCAAAAACCAACTGTACTGCACCAATGAAAGCGGAACGCGATCAAAAATATCTTCGTACACTTTGTGCATGTCAACAAAACGCACGCCCGAAAACATGAGGTTATACAACTTAGGAAGAACCTGTACGACATTTTCGTGTTTGGTATCAACAACAATAGTAGTGATATTCTCCGAATACATTCGTTCAATGATTTCTTTTTGAAAGTCCAGATCAGAAACATTCGACAAATCAATTGATGATGCAAAAAAGATTCCGTAGCGAGGATTGCTATTTACTTCACGTTTAAGCTCATCCATCTCATTACCACTACCGATAAGGATTGCCGCTTGTCGTTCAGGCGATTCAAAAAACAACACGCTATTGCGCCTCCAAATGACCACACACACAAACGAGACCACAAGAAAAATGAAGAGCGTTGTTTTTGGAGTAATACCAAAATACGGAATGAAGTAGAAGAAGAAAATACCGAGGATACTATTCACCACCTGCGCATTCAAAATAATTGATGGAATACGTTTTTTAAGAAACGTCGTGTGCTTGTCATAGAGACCTGCAATAAAAAATACCAGAAGCCACAACACAAAAAGTATGGTAAATGGCTGGAAGTGGGACACGAGGGCACCCATATCAGGAATTTCAAAACGTCTTAAAAAAAGCGTCACCCACAAGGAAAAATAGAGAACGAGAACGTCCCCAAGAAAAAGAATGAGCGCTTCTGAGCGATTGACTATTTTCCCTACGGGCATGAGTACACACACAGTACATCAGAGAAGGCCACTTGTGAAGAGTGCTCCAAAGGGGCTACACCCTGCGCTTACTCTTGTTTCTTTATGTTTTTTGTCATTGCTATCGCAGTAACAGCTCAGGTATAGTGATGTCATGAACACGCGCAAAAAAATACTCTTTGTCATAACCAAGTCCAACTGGGGTGGCGCACAGCGGTATGTGTATGATCTGACCACGTCTCTCCCCTCACAAGAGTATGAGATCGCTGTTGCATGCGGAGGAACTGGTTTGCTAATAGATACACTCCACCAAAAAAATATTACTGTTTTTGAAATAAAAAGTTTTCAGCGCGATATTAGTTTTACAAAAGAGTTTTCCTCTTTTTTTGAATTACAAAAACTGTACAAAACATGGCAACCAGATATTGTGCATCTTAATTCTTCAAAAGCCGGCGGGCTTGGGGCACTTGCGGCCCGCTGTGCTCATGTTCCAAAAATTATTTTTACCGCACATGGGTGGCCATTTTGGGAACCACGAAACATATTCCAAAAATCACTCATTGCATTCTTTTCATGGCTTACCGTTGTTTTTTCACACGTTACAATTTGTATTTCTAAAAATGATACCTGCACAGCACAGCGAATGCCCTTATGTGCACACAAGATTCATTACATACCAAACGGTATCGAACCATACGAGACGCTCACTCGCCCTCTTGCACGAGAAAAACTATTTGATCAACACACAATCAATGAGCATGAGCACGATATTTGGATGCTCACCAATGCGGAACTAACGGCAAACAAAAATCACATTCGAGCCATTAATGCCGTTCTGTCATACAACCAATCTGCATCACAGAAAATTTTCTACGTACTCATGGGTGATGGAGAATCGCGCAACACTCTGTCTACATACATCACTACAAATACTGCCGAGAACCAAATAGCACTACTCGGTTTTGTAGAACATGGCGCAACATACTACAACGCATTTGATATTTTTTTCCTCCCTTCCCTCAAAGAAGGTGTGCCCTACGTACTTCTTGAAGCCGGAAATATTGGAATGTCGTGTATCGCGAGCAACGTTGGAGGTATTCCAGAAATAATCACGCATGAAAAAAGTGGAATTCTCGTATCACCTGAAAACTGCGATGAGATGAAAAAAGCCTTTGAAAATCTATCGAAAAACGGAGACCTGAGAGTAGCTTTTGGTACCGCACTCAAAAAAACTATCACCGAGCTCTACACAAAGAAACGAATGCTTGAAGAAACAGAACGTCTCTACAAATAGATAGTGTTCCCTATCGACAAACGTCTGCAAAATGTCTAGTATAGAGTCATGAGTACTGACGTTATTTTTGATGAAGGACCAATGACTTCGGTTGTTCTCCAGAACCACCAAAGTCCTCTTGTATCTCTTCTCATACAAAGTGGTCTTGTAAAATCTGAAGCCGGTGCACGTCTCACACTTTTTACTCTCGGCGGTGTGTGTATGACACTCGCACTTGTTATTTTTTTTAAAACAGCAACCGAACCCGGCATTACTCCGGCCCGCGACATTCCTCCGCTTACTCGAACCATCAATGCACACTAAATTCATACACCACTAAAAACAATCATTATGTATTTTCAAACACACCACACACACCAAGGTCGCGGGCAACGAGCTGGATTCACACTTATTGAAGTGTTGGTCTCCATAAGCATCATCGCTCTCCTTTCGAGTGTGGTTATGGCAGCGACAAACACCGCACGAAAAAATGCCCGTGACTCAAAACGCATTTCATCTATTCGAGAAATACAAACTGCACTCGAACTTTATTTTACAGATCATCAATCATACCCTGATGCGGACACATCAGAAACTTCTGGATTATCATCAGGTACCGGAGGTGTCTGGGACACGCCTCAAGATGGCGACTTTCTCCAAGTACTTGTTGACGGTAAATACTTGCAAGGAACCGTGCTCGATCCGCTAAACGAGACAGACAGCCAATATAATTTGCGATATTACAAGTTTCCTGCTGGCGCACTTGGTTGTCCTGAAAATCGTGGATCATTTTATGTGTTGGGAATTGCAGACATGGAAACCAGCAACGGACGACACCAACTTTCTCCTGGGTGGAGTTGCCCAGCAAAAGACGGAGGCGAACTACTTGATTTCGGAGACCCCACAGCTCCAGATACAGGATTTGAGTTTGTTGTTGGAAAATACGAAAGCTAGGTTTACAGTAATAGAAATTGGGAGTTAGAAGTTGGAAGTTAGTGATTGGTAAATACACAAGGATTTATTTCATACTTTAAATACGAGAATGGTTTTGTTGACTAACTAGCGCCAAAAAGGTATTGTTGCGATAGATTCGAACCTACAAGGAGAGCGCCATGCCTGAAAAAGCTGAAGTATGTTACTGCAGTTGCCATCGCAACCCCCCAGGTGAGGTCCATGTTGGGCCTTGTTGTAAAGGGTGTCCGGTGTGCGGAGAGCACATCAGGTTCTCGTGGTTTGAGGAACACCTGAAGAAACACGAGCAGGAACGGTGGAGGCTGGAGGAGTTCATACGAACCCATGAGAAAAATCCGCTCAGGTCAGACAGCGGCGGTCTCAAAGACAGTATCTGGGAAAGCATTCAACGAGACATGCTTCCATAGCAAACGATCCTCGCCCCGCCATCACACGATGGCGGGGCTTCTGTTTTTTCCACACACCTGGTCCGCCCACATCCGCGTCTTACTGCATCACTATTTCATCACCAAACACATCTCGATGAGCAGCACGACGATAGCAGCGCATACCAGAAAGAATTCCAAGAGATAAAAATTCTATGACGAGGTGACTTCCACCATACGACACAAACGGGAGCACTGTTCCCGTCACAGGGAGTAACCCCACATTCATACCAATATGAATAATTGCGGGCGCAACAAACGTAAGTGCCACGCCGACAGCAAACAATGTTTCAAAATTTGTTGCACCCAAAAATCCTTCTCGAATAATTCTCCACACCACAATACCAAAACAAAGAAGCAAAAGTATCACGCCAACAAATCCCCACTCTTCTGCAAAGGCGCCAAAAATAAAGTCTGTTTCGTACTCAGGTAAAAACTGAAGACGCGATTGAGTTCCAAACCCAACACCTTTTCCTAAGAATTCTCCCGACCCAACGGTAATCGTTGACTGATAGGCGTTATACCCAGCACCTTGGATATCAGTGAGCGGATTAAGAAATGTGAGAATACGCGCTTTTTGATAGCCCTGAAATACAAAACTCCACAATCCCCCAAACGCAAGTGCGCCTATCATAAATACAAGGGCCAAATGTTTTTTTGAAATACCAGACACAAGCACCATGCCAAACCACAAAAAGAAAGCAACAATTGCACCTCCGAAGTCTGGTTGAATAAAGAGTAGTAAGAAAAAAATGAGTGCGTAGAATCCCGAGACAAGAATGTGTCGTATGTGTGCAATCTCAACGTGTCGACGGGAAAAATATTTTGCCAATACAATCACCAGTATGAGTTTTGCCGGATCAGATGGTTGTAGAAAAAAAGCTCCGAAGTTAAAACGAGAAACTGCGCCCATAGTTACCGTTCCAAGAAAAAACAAAAGTGCCAGCGACGCAACAGACACCAGGAGTAACGTCACCACCACCGACGTGTTACGTAAGAATCTCCAATCAACAAGTCCTGCCGCAAAAAAAACAGCAAGAGATACACAGAGCCACACAAGCTGTTGCTCAAAAAACGTATTGGGTTCAATGAATGAATTCATGGTTACCAACCCAAATGCACACAACACAAGTGTTGCAGAAAGTAATACCCAATCAATTTGACGTAATGCGGTAAAAGACATACTTTCTAATCGCCACTTGTTTCAACACAACAATACATACCACGCTAACTAGTACTTCGACGAAAAAAGAGGGATCACATCAATGCGCGCGACCGCACTCGGAAATGGCTGTGGCCACGTAAAGACAATTTCTGCATCCGATGTACCTGAAAGTTTTTCAATTACCGTTCGTGATGCATGCATTGCGTTATCTTTGTCGTCGTACACAATTGCAACCACGGGAAGTTTCAAAAAAGTATCCAATGTTTTGTTTCGAATATGAGCAACCAGTCGAGGTGCCGTGTCTTCATTACTCATTTGTCTATCAATCACCTCAACATCTGGACGAATAAATGATGAGTGCACCCAATCAGGACTTGTGAGAAACTCAAAATCAGTGATTGTCGGAATACGTTCTTGTGTTTGTATACCTGTTTCAAAAATAGGAACAATGGTGTGTGGTGGTAAATACGCAGTCCCCTTTCGCTCATTCACGAGTACGTTGCGATTATCACGAAGACGAAACACATACGGCACAGCAACAGCTTCTAGTGCATCATTTGGATTTTCAACAAGTGCAACAGCCGTGTACGTTCCCGGTGCAACTTGAAATTCTTGCTGCCAATACGGAATTGGTTTTCCCGCTTGAAAACTGCACACACGTGTACATGAACCACCACAATCAACTCCATTTTCATTTCCATTTTGGATACCATCATCGCAACGAGCTGGTTTGTACATAATAAAAAAAGTCGGAATACCAATGAGAAGTACCAAAAAAAGTATTGTTCCAAATAAATATTTCGCTTGTTTTTTTGAAGCCCAGGACATGTGGATAATATTTAGAATATAGAATATGAAAGACAGCGTAAGAACATATACAGAATATCAGAAAAAACCTTTTTCAGAAACAAAAACACCGCCTTGTGAGCGATGTTTTTGATTGAATGCTTTGTTCTGGCGGCTACCTACTCTTGCCCTTACGGACTACCATCGGCACTAATGAGCTTAACTTCCGAGTTCGGAATGAGATCGGGTGTATCCCCATCGTTAAGCCACCAGAACAAAATTTTCAATCAGAATGAACTCTGACAACTGCATAAGTATACACAAACACTGAAGAGTGGCCCTTTTTTGAAAAATTGGAGTTCCTAGCAGGACTTGAACCTGCAACCTCCACCTATGCAAGGTGGTGCTCTACCTATTTGAGCTATAGGAACCCATTTTTATTTAAAAAAGGGTGATTGGGAGGGTGGGGTTCGAACCCACAACACTCGAGTTTTGAGCTCGATGCTCTACCGTTGAGCTACCTCCCCAATCGAAGATTGGTCGACCTGTCTCAGATTTCTCTGAGAAGAGATTATGATGTGGATCTCCCACATCATATCTCGTCAGGCCGTTAAAGAACACGAAGTGGTGGACCTGGAGGGATTCTAACCCCCAACCTCTTGGTTTAACAAGCGCTCTGACAAGGCTCATCCGTTAGGGATTTGAACCCCTGAAACCAACGGCTGTGTTGATTTCCCCATCCGTGGGTTATAGGACAACCCATTTTGAGCTACAGGTCCAAAATATTTCCACTCTTCAATGTTTGTGTAGTATTCCCCGACGTATACATCGGAGCAAAAAGAAATCAGCGCGCTATGAATCGATTTTCAGATTACCTAACAGGAGATGTCGACGAATTAGTACATCTCGGCTCCACACATTACTGTGCGTCCACCTAATGCCTATCAACGTGATCATCTCTCACGGGTCTTAATGATTTCTAATCTTGAAGTTGGCTTCCCTCTTAGATGCTTTCAGAGGTTATCCATTCCCGACATAGCTACGCAGCGGTGCACCTGGCGGTACAGCTGCCACACCAGAGGTCAGTTCATTCCGGTCCTCTCGTACTAGGAACGAATCTTCTCAAAAATCAGCGCCTGCAGCAGATAGGAGACCAACCTGTCTCACGCATGTTTCCAACGATTGCTCGTTGCATTGGACTATACCTTATACCTCGCTTTGCGAGTAAACCCAAAGTTCAAATTTCAAAGCTCAAAATTTTGGATTTTGTGCTTTGTGCTTTGGATTTTCTTCTGCATCGCAGAAGGCATGTTGACATGTAGTCTCTACGGGTAATTGTGAATTCTATTGAGGGGCCGACGCAGGGTCAGCCCGGAACTTTCTGATCGAGTCAGATGATCCAGCTCGTCAGCATGTAGCTGGCGAAAAAGACCAAGACGCTGAGCGCGATCTTGATGTCGCGATCGACGTTCCTCATTTCTTCCTTGGTAGGGTGAACGAAGAAGTCTCGACGACTGCACGCAGGAAGAAATCCCGGCATGAAAGAACCTCCTTTCTGGACAGAAATGTCCTCAATAGAACTCACAATCATTCCCTCGGAATTACCCATAAAGGGTTTTCCCGATATAAGTCAACTTACTTCATACACATTACTATGTATGACCGCCGTGATATGATTGGTTCCTTTTAGTTTTCATCTTAAAAGACGAAAAGATTTTTTGGGCAACCGATTTCATTTTAAAATCGGAAGTTTTATTAGACAACATTACTTCGAAGGGATTCAGACTGTTTTGAAACCAATCACAAAATCCAAAGTTCAAAATCCAAAAAAATTCTAAGGTTTAAATCTTAAAAAACTTTTTTGAGCTTTGTGCTTTGAGCTTTTGATTTCAGTTCCAGAACGGTCTGAACCCAGCTCGCGTACCTTTTTAAATGGCGAACAGCCATACCCTTGGGACCTTCTCCAGCCCCGGGATAAGGTGAGCCGACATCGAGGTGCCGAACACCACCGTCGCTATGGACGCTCGGGTGGTACCAGCCTGTTATCCCCAGAGTAGCTTTTATCCGTTGAGCTCCCCCCGCATCTAAAGCGAAAGGTCGGATCACTATGCTCTACTTTCGTACCTGCTCGACATGTCCGTCTTGCAGTTAAGCCCTCTTTTGCCATTACACTATCGGCACGGTTTCCATTCGCGCCTAGAGGACCTTTATAGACCCCTCCGTTACTTTTTAGGAGGGATTCGCCCCAAACAAACTACCTGCCAGATACTGTTCCCTACCGTTTTTGCCGTCAGGGTTAGAACGTACAATTCAAAAGAGTGGTATTTCATATTTCGAGTCCAGCAGAGCCAAAACCCTGCCTTCAACCTCTCCCACCTATGCTACGCATTTAACTCGTACGCCCAATATCAAGCTGTAGTAAAGCTTCTGGGGTCTTTTCGTCTAGCTGCAGGTAGAGGGCATCTTCACCCCCATTGTATTTTCACCGAGCGAGTCCTCGAGACAGTTCCCCAGTCGTTACACCATTCGTGCGCGTCAGAACTTACCTGACAAGGAATTGCGCTACCTTAGGACCGTTATAGTTACGGCCGACATTCACCAGGGCTTATACAGTTCAGCATATACCTTGCGGCACACACCCCCCGTACTTGACCTTCTGGCATTGGTCAGGTGTCACCCCCTATACATCCTCTTGCGAGTTCGCAGGGAGCTGTGTTTTTGATAAACAGTCGCCAGGGAGACTTTCGCTGCGGCCCACGTACTGCTACGTGGGCAGACCTTATTGCTAACTTACGGTCGCTTTTTTGCCGAGTTCCTTGAGGACCTCTCACTCGTTCGCCTTACTCTACTCGAGCTGAACACCGGAGTCGGTTTGCGGTACGGTCTGTGTGTATTTATTCTTAGAAGATTTTCTTGGAAGCGCGCTCTATACCATTCCCCAACCCGAAAGTTGAGTTCTCGAAAACACTCGGGATAGTGCCTGCCGGATTTACCTAACAAGCGCCCTCGTGTCCCCGACACAAATCCAATAATGTGCGATATATACAGCACTCCGTCTCTCCATCGAAATACACCCAGGTCATGGAATATTAACCATGTGTCCATCATGTTCGGATTTCTCCATCCACTTAGGCCCGACTAACCCTTCGCTGATTACCATCGCGAAGGAAACCTTGTTCTTTCGGCGTGCGGGTATTTCACCCGCATTGCGGTTACTTGTACCAACATTCGCTCTTCGGAACGCTCCACCGTGGCTCACGCCTTCGGCTTCATCGCAGATCCAAATGCTCTCCTACCACTGCACATGCACGAATGCACATACAATCCTCAGTTTCGGTACAATGCTTAGCCCCGATTGTCTGTGGCGCGAAGTCTCTAAATGAGTGAGCTGTTACGCTTTCTTTAAAAGATGGCTGCTTCTAAGCCAACTTCCTCAGTGTTTAAGAAACTTCACCTCCTCGACTGTGCACTTAGCATTGATTTTGGGACCTTAACTTGAGATCAAGGGCTGTTTCCCTTTTGACCAGTGGAGCTTAGCCCCCACGGTCTAACTGCCTAACACTTTACTCTTGGTATTCGGAGTTTGATTGGTCCAGCGAGATTTCTCCCTATCCAGACCATCCAGTGCTCTACCCCCAAGAGGTACGTTAGACGCCAGCCCAAAAGCTGTTTCGGAGAGAACCAGCTATTACTAGGTTCGATAAGCTTTTCACTCCAACCCACAAGTCATCCGAAGATTTTGCACCATCAACCGGTTCGGGCCTCCCTCCATCTTTCGACAGAGTTCACCCTGCTCATGGGTAGCTCACCTAGCTTCGGGTCTTATGCAGACGACTAAAAGTAGAAGTTGGAGGCCAGACTCGAAGATACCGAAGTACCTTTTCGCCTGACTTCTAACTTCTACTATGTTCGCGCTATTCACACTCGGTTTCCCTACAGATTCATCCGACAAAGGACTTATCTTACGCCGTGTGCATAAACTCGTTGGCTCATTCTTCAATAGGCACGCCATGACGGTCTTGCGACCGCGCTGACTCCTTGTAGGCATATGGTTTCAGATCTATTTCACTCCCCTCTCCGGGGTTCTTTTCACCTTTCCCTCGCGGTACTAGTTCACTATCGGTCTCAATGTGTATGTAGCCTTGCCGGTTAGTTCCGGCGGATTCCCTCAGGCTATTCGTGTCCTGAGGTACTCAGGAACGGTAACTAGAAAGATGTGTTCTTTTCGCATACAGGACTATTACCCTCTAGGGTCGCGCTTTCCAGCGCATTCTGCTAAGAACACATTTTGTAACTTTCTCCTTATCCGAAGACAGGCGTTACCGCCCTACAACCCCGCACGCATCACGCTGTACGCGATGCGTAAATCCAAAATCCAAAGTTCAAAATCCAAAAAAATTCTAAGATTTTAATTCTTAAAAACTTTTTTGAGCTTTGTACTTTAAGCTTTGTGCTTACCCATCACATCCAATGTGATGCGCACGGTTTGGGCTTCTCCCGTTTCGCTCGCCGCTACTAAGGGAATGACAATTGTTTTCTTTTCCACTGGGTACTGAGATGTTTCACTTCCCCAGGTATGCTCCTCATATTGCTATGAGATTATCGAGGGTTACTCGATAGGGTTTCCCCATTCGGAAATCTCCGGATCAAAGGTTGCTTAACACCTCCCCGAAGCTTATCGCAGTTACACCACGTCCTTCATCGCCACATTGAACCAAGGCATCCACCATACGCCCTTTAAATCTCCCGTTAGGAAATCTAAAAACCGTCTCGCATACAACCGCCTACAAAGTGGTTGCATGCTACTTTCATATTTCTACTTGATTGTTTCATTGGAGCTAGATTAACCAATGAAACTACCTGCTCTTGTCTTACTCAAAAGACAAGAATTTTTGATTCTTTTTGCCCCGACTTTTTATAGTCGGGATACTACCTATGCAGTTGTCAAAGTTCATCTACCTTGTATGAGAACAAAAAAACCGCTTTTTCAAGCGGAGATTTCTGAGGCACACCGATTGTGCGCATTTAGATGCTCCGCGTCGATATGCAGTTAGCTGGTGTATTCATACTAGGTGTTGCCTATTATAGCCATGCAGAGCACCGTGTCAAGGATTTAGGTCCCAAAAATGCCTCTTTAGTGCAATCAAAAAATGAGACAAAAAACCCTTACAGAATAAAGGTTTTTAAGACCGTCTATAAAAGTCCTGAAAAGTCCCTGGGGAGAACCTGTGGGTAAGATTTCATTCGCCTCACTTTCTTGGAAACACGCATCGTTTTCTGCTGAAAACGCGCTCCCTCTCGAGCTCAGCTCTCCGAGAGTTTTCCAAAAAAGAAGGCTTCACCCCTAAGGTTTGGATACAAAAAAATAATGGAAAAGAGCCCGACGGACAAAGCTTTTAGACTCTTTTCCACGGGCTCTTGCACCCACCTACAGTTTGAGTAGCTTGCGCTCCGCCGGAGACAGTTTGGCGATTGCCACCTGTCTCAGACGAGCAGCCTCTTCTTCATCCTTGAAGAGCTTTACCGGCTCCTGCTGATTCTCACCGACGAGAAAGCCAATGTCCCCCTTGTCGTTGAAGAGAATGAGCACGAGAGCTGTCTTGCGGCCGTCTTCATCGACACTGTAAATCTCCATCATTGGGACGATATGCCATCCCGACAAGTCCTTCCCAACCAGGTCCTTGAGCATGTCTTTCTCCTCATTCGGATAGGTACTGTGTAAAAAACGTGTTCTGCAAAAATACTATTCTTTGTAGATATATAAGCCAACAAAAAGAAAACAGGCCCTTTTGAGGTCTGTTTTCTTTTTGTTCGAAGTGGTTATTACCAGCTTCGGTCGTTGTTGTTGAATTTTCGTGGTGCTCGCTCCGTCATAGGACGTGCAATGTTCACCGTGAGAGGACGTCCTTCGTATTCTTTTTCGTGGAACATTTCAATCGCTTTTTGAGCCTCGTCGGCATTACTCATTTCGACGAATCCAAAGCCCTTTGAACGGCCAGTCATCTTGTCCTTAATAATAGTTACCGAAACAACCGTGCCGGCTTGTCCAAAGTACTGACCAAGTGCTTGATCACTTGTATCGTAACTCAAGTTGCCAACGTACAATTTTGCTCCTTCCATATATACTTTTTCTTTGCTAACTTCCTACACCAAAAGGTATAGGACTTAATAAACTACGCGTCCAGTGTATCAGAATATAGATGAAAAGAAAATAAAATGAAAAAATGTGCATCGTTGTACAAACGAAAAACTGCCCAGAGTGCGGGCAGTTTTACATACGCGAGTGTCGAATACGCGCGGGCGTTCCGACAACGATTGCGTACACGAAAAACAATGTCACGAGCGCGAAGAGCTTGAGAAGCACACCAAACTCTTGCAGGTATTCTTTCATCGATGGACTCCTTTTTTAAAAAAAGAGAATACATTGGTGGGTGTTGCTGAAGCAACACCCACCAACGCCGTCACCTCCGTGTATGGTGTATACTACTCGATAGGATCACCTCCTTTGAAAGGATTTTATGATGTTCGAGAACAAGTCCTAAAGGGGACAATACAAAAATATATTATGCTAGTCAAGCATGAGGAAAGCCCCGAATCCAGAACGGATTCGGGGCCTTGAAACATAACGTACCTCTTTTTTTTGGTACTCACCTGTTTGGGAGTGCCCATTGCGTACCTACAACAGACACTCCCCACTTCAACTGCCGGTATCGATAGCCCAACGGAGGTTGACGTTGGTCAAATGTTTCTCGACGCTCGGACCGAGCGTCGAGACCGCCCTGTCACCGATGAACACGCTGGTGACGTCCTTCACCTGAGTCGCCGGATCCGCACGCGCGGCACCGGCGAAGGCGACGCAGCAAAGCATCACGATCAGAGCCAGCTTCCTCACGTTTTCCCGACCTCCTTTCTGTGTCGTTGTATACACATCGTGGACCAACGCTGGTCCACGAAGAGAAGTGTGTTATGGGTATTAGAAAGACCAACTAACACTACTATAATGATGGATGAAAAAAGTCAAATGCACCAAGTAGAGATACAATACTATTTCACCAACAACCCTTGTAACACTCTCTGGCAAGGAAAGGGCGGTTCCACTCCGTGGAACCGCCCTTGGTAGTGCGTCTCGTCCGCCGTGAAGTGCGGTGGCGTGTGTGTGGAACGAGCCAAGAGTTTCTTGTTCCTCATCTCTCTCCTTGGCGGACCCCTTGTCCGCTGAGTTGACCTTCGCACGATTACGAAAGGTCAAGAGACACATTAGAAAACTGGGGGCATGTACACCTACATTCGATACCACCAAAACAATCTTTTGTGTCAATAATAAAAAGAAAACCGTCACTAAGCGGTTTTCTTTTTAAACTCTAGGCAATCTATTTACTTCGCTGTTCAATGATTGTTTTTGCAACGTTCTCTGGAACCACTTCGTAGTGATCAAATTCCATCGTTGAGTTTCCTCGTCCTTCTGTCATCGAACGGAGCTGTGTGGTGTATCCAAACATTTCTGAAAGTGGCACAAATGCACGCACCACCTTGAGTTGACCGCGGTCTTCCATTCCTTCAATTTGTCCGCGCTTTGATGAAAGATTTCCGGTGATGTCACCCATGAACTGTTCAGGAATAACCACTTCAATTTTCATAATCGGCTCAAGGAGCACTGGGCGAGCTTTTCGTGTTGCCTCTTGCAATGCTTGTGACGCTGCAATCTTGAACGCAATTTCAGATGAGTCCACGTCGTGGTACGAACCATCGTAGAGTTCAACAGACACATTCACCATGCGGTACCCCGCGAGAATACCACGATCCATCGCTTCACGAAGTCCTTTCTGCACAGCAGGAATAAATTCTTGTGGAATAACACCTCCCTTGATACTGTTGATAAATTCGAGTCCTTCGTCTCTCTTTGTGTTCTTTGGCAAATCTTCATCTTTGATAGATGTATCCATCTGCTTCACCTTGATCTTCACGTGACCATACTGTCCCTTACCACCAGTTTGTTTGATGTACTTGTTTTCAACATCTGCTTCACCGAGAATTGTTTCGCGGTATGCCACTTGTGGCTTACCAACGTTTGCATCAACTGAAAATTCACGACGCATACGTTCAACGAGCACTTCAAGGTGCAATTCACCCATGCCGGCGATAATGGTTTCGAGTGTTTCAGGATCTGACGTCACGCGGAATGTTGGGTCTTCGTCTGAAAGTCGCTTGAGTGCCATACCAAGTTTTTCTTGGTCTGCCTTTGTCTTTGGTTCAATACGAAGAGAAATAACTGGTTCAGGAATTTTAATTCGTTCAAGAATAATTGGGTGTGCCTCATCACACAGTGTGTCAGATGTTTTTGTATCCTTGAGACCTACCGCTGCTGCAATTTCTCCCGCAAACACCTTCTTTACTTCTTCTCGATCGTTGGCGTGCAAACGCACAATACGTCCCACACGCTCTTTCGTTTCCTTTGTTGCATTGTACACATACGAGCCGGCTTCAAGAGAACCTGAGTACACACGGAAGAATGTAAGCTGACCAATAAATGGATCCGCCTGCACTTTGAATGCGAGCGCTGCAAATGGTTCCTCATCGGATGCGTGACGAATAATTTCTTCGTTGGTATTTGGGTCAATTCCCTTTGCTGGAGGAATATCAAGTGGTGATGGAAGGTAATCAATAACTGCATCGAGCACGAGTTGCACACCTTTGTTCTTGAGCGCAGAACCTGTGAACACAGGAATAATAAGGTTTGCGATAACCGCCTTGCGCAAAATTGCTTTAAGCTCCGCGTATGACGGCTCCTTCCCTTCCAAGTACATATTCATTGCCGCTTCGTCTTGCTCAACAATTTTTTCAATAAGTGTGTGGCGGTGCTTTTCAGCTTCTGCTTTCAAATGCTCAGGAACATCGTCTTGTCGAATGACACTACCCTTGTCTCCTTCAAAGTAAAATGCACGCATGGTGAGCAAATCAACAACACCTTCATGTTTGTCTTCTTCACCAATTGGAATTTGCATGCGAACTGCGTTCGGTGTGAGTCGATCGAGGATAGATGCGTATGAACGCTCAAATGATGCACCAGTACGATCGAGTTTGTTGATGAAACACATACGAGGCACTTTTCCTTCTTCTGCGTAGCGCCAGTTTGTTTCTGATTGTGGTTCAACTCCTGACACACCATCGAATACCACAACAGCACCGTCGAGCACACGGAGTGATCGTTTCACTTCAATTGTAAAGTCGATGTGTCCTGGGGTATCAATGAGATTGAATCGGTGTTTGAGTTCTGTATTTTTTGCGTCGTATGAAGGTGTCCAAAAACACGTCGTTGCAGCAGCAGTAATCGTAATACCACGCTCACGTTCCTGCTCCATCCAGTCCATGACGGTGTCTCCTTCGTGCACTTCACCAATTTTGTGAGACACTCCTGTATAAAAAAGCACGCGTTCGGAAACAGTTGTCTTTCCCGCGTCAATGTGTGCCACGATACCGAAGTTGCGTACTTTCTCTAGTGGATAGTCTCGTTCCATATAATTAGATACTTGATATTAGATACTGGAAATAAGGATAAAAAACGATATAAAAACGCCCCCACGGGCAAAACCACTATAGCATAAAAGTGTGCTTTAACAACACACACAAAAAGGTCGCGCAGAGGTATCTGCGCGACCGAAAAAAGAACGTCACTCGTTCATCTGCGCTGCCTGTCGGCAGCGCAGAAGCGCCCGACCGGCGATTCTCTTGCAGAGAGCTCGCTTATCCTCGTCTGAAAGATCTCGTGGCGTCCGGTTCCCCTTCTTCGCCTCACTGAGAGACGCCAGGAGAACACGCTCCTTCGTGTTCCCGAAGAGCGTATCAAGAATGTCCTCCATGGCGGGGAGAAGAAGTTGTGCCTCCCGCTTCCGAGAAAGCGTGTCCTTGCGTACACCCGGAAGCAAGGGAGCCATGATGAGATCCGCCGCTCCCCACACCGACATTGCAAACAGGAGCGGAAGCGGATCCACATACGACTTCGGCCACATCTTCTCCGCCATGCCCTCGCGGACAGGCAATGAGATCTGGGAAGCCACTTCCCTCCAGATATGCCAGAGTCTGGACAAAGAACGCTGAATCCGCTCCGGATAGGGCGGACGCTTCAGACACCCAGCACCAGTGGAAAGGAATGCGAGCACCTTGTAGTAGGTGGAGAACGCATCCTCTGGCGACACGTGGACAGCCACGGATACGTCTCCCAGAAAGCGCTCCGTCGCGAAAACCTGCATCGCATTGTCCGCAACGTCGCCTTCACCTTCCTCATGAGGAACATCTAGAAGAAATGTCACTTGCTCACAGAACAGGCGAACCTCATCTGGCGTCCTCATGCTCCCCGGGAGCACCTTACGAAGAGCGTACAGCAGCCCGATTGCCTCGGCTTCCGAAGCAGTGTTCTTCCACCGCTCCTGAAACTGCCCCCACGACGTGATTACCGCTAACTGTCTCGGCATGGATCACTCCTTTCTCGTTGGTCGCCCGCTCAATTAGGGCAACAGATGATCCGTTGCCAATTCTCCGCAAAAGTAAACGGAAGTCAAGAAAACAGAAAGGCCGTGCGGGTACGCCCGCACGGCCAGAACTAAAAGAACCTATTCCTTACGGAACGTACCCACCAATGACACCCTTCCAACGAAATTCGTTGATTTCGCCCCCATTTCCCTCCCTGCTCTGAAAGATGTCCACGGTCACACGATCACCCGCACGGGTAAGCGCACACACATCAACCGCTCCCTCGTTCATAGGCAATGAGTTTCTGATGGCCGTAAACTCCAGAGGGCTTCCCGACAGCATCAAAGGTCTACTGAATTGAATCTTCCCTTTTTCCGGACGTACGATAAGCTTGCATCCAGTAATCTTCATAACAACGACCGACGTTCCATCTGCACCTGCTGCGCCTGCAATTGCCCCAAGTGTCGGCATGCCAACAAACGAACCAATGATGGCACCACCAATCGCATCACCACCGGCGCCAGATGGTGTTACTTTTTCTTCGGCAAGCACCCGCACCTCCTGAACAATTGCGGTAACCGAAGCGTATTGTGTGACCTCCCCGCAATCGGAGTACTGGCCAACAACGGTCATGAGAACAAGCAGTGAACCGCGCACATTCATGTGTGTTTCCCCCTGTGAGTTGTTTGTGTTGGGTTGGGTGAACGATTTTTTCTTAATGCACACTACTCTTTTGAAAACAATCAGTCAACGTACCCAAGGAAAAAACACGCCTTGGGACGTGTCTTTTGCTTGTTTTTGACGGCTTAATTAAAATTCCACTTATTTCTTCTTTGGTCTCGCAAGTGCGAAGTGAGCAAATGCTTTGTTGGCCTCCGCCATCTTGTGCACGTTGTCACGCTTTGCCATAGCACCTCCCTCTCCTTTACTTGCGGCAAGCAATTCTCCTGCGAGTCGTGTTGCAAAATCTGCACCCTTCTTTGCGCGAGCACCTTCAAGGAGCCATCGGAGTGCGAGTGCGAGCTGTCGTTCTGGACGAACTGGATGTGGCACCTGATAGTTGGCACCTCCCACACGTCGTGAGCGAACTTCCATTGTTGGTGCAACACTCTGAATGGTCTGTTCCAAAAATGCAGCAGGATCTTCGACGTTGTTCTTTGTCTTTAAAATATCGAGGGCATCGTACACCAATTTTTGTGCAACGCTCTTTTTACCGTGCTTAATCACATGCGCAATAAGCTTACTTACCGTAACTGAGTGGTAGACTCGGTCTGGAAGCATTGGGTGTTTTTCTCGTTCTTTAAGTTTACGACGCATAATGATGAGTTAAAATTCAAAGTTCAAAATTTAAAATCTAAAAAATGTTTGATGTTTATAATTTAAAGTTCTTTGAGCTTTGTGCTTTAGATTTTGTGCTTACTTCGCTGCCTTTGGACGCTTCGCCCCGTAATGACTTCGTCCCTTTCTTCGTTTGTCTACTCCTTCAGCATCAAATGTTCCACGAACGATTGTGTAACGAACTCCAATGTCTTTTACACGACCGCCGCGCAAAAGTACCACTGAGTGTTCCTGCAACTTGTGTCCCATTCCTGGAATGTACGCCGTAACTTCTTGACCGTTCGTCAATCGTACACGAGCAATTTTTCGGATAGCTGAGTTTGGCTTCTTTGGAGTTGTTGTCTTCACCTGCGTACACACACCACGCTTAAATGGAGATGGGTATCGTGAAGGTCGGTTTTCGAGTGTGTTAAAACCACGACCAAGGGCGGTCGTCTTTGTTTTGCGAGCTGACTTCTTTCGATTTTTTCGAATAAGCTGGTTGATTGTCGACATGATTGATTTTTTTAGCGAACGAAGTGAGTTTTAAAAATCGTCACCCAGCACTTAGTGCTGAGAACCGTTTTTCTTCATCCGCTATGGGCTTCTACCCGACTTACCAACACGCGTAGGTATCTGATAACTAAGTGCTGGGTCTAAGAGTTGTACGTCGCCCTGCGACAACAACTCTAAGAAAAATCCGCAAACGCGGCTTTCAAGAGAATACTATAGAAAAGCCTCTCGTGCAAGTTCCCAATTTGTCCCTGCGTAGCAGGGTCGAATCGCAATCCCCATCGAGCCCTTACCTGACTTAAAAGGAAATACCAGTAATGAGGGTAAAAAGGACGCTTACAAGAGGGGCAATAAACTTCCACCCAACAAGAACAACAATAAAGACAAAGATAAAACCATATCTATCCATACTTTGCAGACGTGCGGCATACCGTAAAGGAAGCGCCGCCATCAAGACCTTCGAGCCATCGAGTGGTGGAACAGGAATAAGGTTAAATACCATAAGGGCAATATTTGTCACTACAATAAGAACGGCAATAGAAAGAACCCCTTCAGGAAGCACGCCTCCTGCGAAGCGAATAAGGAAACCGAAAATAAGTGCCAAAAGAAGATTGGTACCGGGACCAGCAAGCGCAACGTACGCCTCGCTCCACTTCCCCGGGCGTAAATTGTATGGATTGTACGGCACTGGTTTTGCCCATCCAAAAATAAATCCCCCTGACAACCATGTAATGGCCGGAACAATAATGGAACCTATCATGTCCAAGTGAGAAATTGGGTTGAGTGTCAGACGTCCAGCAAGTCGAGCCGTTGGATCACCCAGCGCGTTTGCAGCATAGCCGTGCGCAACCTCGTGTAAGACGACGGAAAGCATAACAATGGCAATGACAATGGCGGTTGTTGCGATATCGGGCATGATGAGGAAAGCACAAAGCTCAAAGTACAAAATCCAAAAAATTATTTAGAAGATTTTATTTTGGCTTCAGTGTTCCACATGATAGTACTAAATATTCGGGCAAGTTCCAATGACTCACCGTACAAACGTTTACGAACACGTTCGATTTCTTCGGTGTGTACCGAAATAAGACTAAGCCAATAAGCACTTTCTCGCGCTTCTTTACGGCAAATTCGTATGCGATGCACAAAATCCCTGCGACTTAAACACTCATTTGCCTCAATATAATTAGCCCCCACTGATCCCGACGACCTAATGAGTTGTTTACAATCCTCAATAGTGGCCTGGGTTTTCTGAAGAATGGACGTAAAATGTCGGACATTCATTGCAAATGTCCTGCTCCGTTCTTCTAAATCAAATATTTTCCTTTCTTGTTGATCTTCATTTGTCATTTTTTGAGCTTTGTGCTTTTGATTTTGAGCTTTGACTAGCATATTTTACTGTGCTAGTATCAAGTTTCGATAAAGTTATATATATGACCAAAGAATGCGTTATAACAGGAGCAACAACACTCACCGCTGGTCGCTACAGTAATAGAACGCGCGCGACGCAGTTTAACCCTGGCGTAAAACGAGGTAAGAAGCGCCGAAAGGCCAACTTACAGAAGCGCAAGCTTTTTATTCCTGAACTCGGAAAAAGCGTTCATGTTGTTGTCTCAAACCGCGGCATGAAAACAATTCGTAAGAATGGCGCATATTCAGCCCTCAAGAAAGTCGGCGCTCTCAAATAGATTCAATACTAAAAACCCTCGGCACAATGCCGAGGGTTTTTAGTTACTACATATCCCCACCCTCCAGCAGAGCACGCTATTTTCTACTTCTTTAGTGTTTGATTTTTCTCCTCCCACATTCCAGATACCACATACTATGCAGCTATCTTCCTTTCATCAATTCAGCCAAAAGTTGTTTCAGGAGTTCAATAAGTTGTGTTTGGAGTTGAATGAGAAACACATTAGTATTAGTGGCTATTCGTGCTCGCCCAGATGCACCACCTCCAGTAATCGCTTCCTCAACAGCCACTTCGTTCGGAGTTATATCAACCACAAAAATATCTTCGACTTCATTCGTATCGCCAGCAACAAGATCTGTTGCAAACGACGTAAATGAAATGACATTTCCATCATCAGAAATAAAAGGATTCGCCGAATACTCTGAAACTTCATTCCCTGCATCATTTACATTAATAAGCGTTGTTGTGTTTTGTGTACGATCACGAAGGAACACATCCGTCCGCTCACTATCAGTGTCATCTGGAGTGAGCACCCCCCTTGAATCAAACACCACGTACCGTCCATCTGTTGATATTGAAAAACATGAAGCCACCTCTTCCTCACAAGGTTGAGCCAACGATTCTTCTCCTGCAGTAGAAACGCTCACTCGTTCAATCGTATCAAGTGTTCTATCATACACAAAAAGATCTCCTTGAGCATTTGTATCACCCGCAACAAGATTTGTTGCGTTGGATACAAAGACGGCATACCGACCCGTTGATGAAATAATCCCTTCGTATGAATCCTCATCTGCTTCTAACCCCGCCTCATCTACACTCACTCGTTCAATAGTATTGAGTGTGCGATCGTAGACAAATACATCCATGGAACTGTTTGTATCCCCTTCAATGAGATTTGTTGCACTCGAAGAAAACAGCACGTATCGACCATCGTCAGATATATCAGATGCTCCAGCATTCGAATCCCCTTCGACACCACCACTTGTTTTATCAATAAGCTCAAGAGTCTCAGCATCTCTATCGTACAAAAAAACATGATTGTATCCCCGGGTTGTTTCCGCCGTCAAAAGCCCACTTGTTTGAAATAAAACATACTGTCCGTTCCCAGAAATGGTGCCCCCTACTACATGTTCACTATTTTCTGCACCTTCGCTACTCAAACTCACTCGTTCGATAACATCTGCGTTACGATCGTACACAAACATATCATCCTTACTATTTGTATCACCGACAACAAAGTTACTTGCCCCAGAATAAAAAGCAACATATCGACCATCTGAAGAAATGGATGGATTTTTTGAAGCTCCATTGCCTTCGGCACCCTCATCATCCACACTCACACGCTCAATAGTGTCGAGCGTGCGGTCATACACAAACACGTCTGTTACGCCATTTGTATCGTCGGCAACAAGATTTGTTGCATCTGACTCAAACGCAACATATCGGCCATCTGAAGAAACGACAGACATTATCGAACGAGCGTCCCCTTCACTCCCCGAAGGCGTGTCCGACGCACGACTGATAAGCTCAATTGTTTCAAGCGTACGATCGTACACAAATCTATCAGCAAATCCATTAGTATCCCCAGTGACAAGATTTGTTGCTGAAGAATTAAACGCAACATATCGCCCATCATCTGAAATAGTTGGATACTCAGACGCACCAGTACCCTCAACTGACGCGGCACTCACACTAACACGTTCCGTGACTCCAGATAATTGATCGTGCACAAAGATATCCGCAACAGCATTTGTATCACCCGCCACCAAATTACTTGCTTCAGAATCAAACACCACATACCGTCCATCATCTGAAATAGAGGCATTACTTGAATGACTATCCCCCTCCACACTCTCACTATCAACACTCATCCGCTCAACCGTATCAAGCGTGCGGTCATACACGAACACATCAGTCGCTCCATTTGTATCACCAGCGACAAGATTTGTTGCCTCCGAGTCAAACGCAACATATCGCCCATCACCAGAAATAGCAGGGTCTCGTGATGAGCCATCACTTTCCAGACCATCACTATCCACACTCACACGCTCGATGATATCGAAGGTTCTGTCATAGACAAAAATATCATCCGCAACACCTGTATCCCCACCAACAAGATTTGTTGCCCCTGAATCAAATGCGACATAGCGACCGTCTGAAGAAATGGATGGTTCGTTTGATGCAAAATTTCCTTCAACACCCTCACTATCCACACTCACGCGCTCAATAGTATCGAGCGTGCGGTCATACACAAACACGTCTGTTACGCCATTTGTATCGTCGGCAACAAGATTTGCCCCACCAGAATTGAATGCAACGTATTGCCCGTCATCTGAAATAGAAGCATCCCGAGAAGAACCATCACTTTCATTTCCAAGAGCATCAATACTTACCCGCTCAATCGTATCAAGTGCTCTGTCATACACAAAAATATCTTGTACCAAATTTGTATCACCAGCAACGAGATTTGTTGCATCCGATTGAAATGCCACATATCTACCATCTGAAGAAATAAACGGCTTGTCAGATGCGTCATCACCTTGAGTACCGTCAGTAGCAACACTCACTCGTTCAATAGCATTGAGCATGCGGTCATACACGAACACATCAGTCGCTCCATTTGTATCGCCAGCGACAAGATTTGTTGCATCTGACTCAAATGCAACATATCGGCCATCAGATGAAATCGAGAAATGCGCTCTGTTTACAGAAGATGCATTACCTTCCGCCCCCAAAACGGTGAATGTTGATGTCGGCACACTCACATGCTCAACGGTTCGTGCGTATACACACAGCGGTACTACAAACGATATAAGTACTGTTGTAATTATTTTTTGTATCATATGAATGTTTTTGCCATGCCACCTATTTTGAAGCGACAGTAAATAAATAAAAAACATAACACCTACATGTATCATACCTATCGCTTCAGTATATCAGGTTTTTATTTTTTCATGGTTTTACTCACCCACATACAAAAACACTCGGCACAGAGCTGGGTGTTTTTATTTACTACACACCTCACCCCTAACAGGCCGCTACTTTCTATTTTTAATAGTTGTGCCATCACTCTCAAACATAATCGTACCAAGATCGTACGTGGCGAACGTTTGGATACTTGAGGAAGCGAACAAATCCATCACCTCTTTGTGTGGATGATTGTACTGATTGTTCTTTCCTGCTGAAATAATGGCATACATTGGTGAGACCACCCGGACAAATTCTGGCGCACTCGAAGTACGCGAACCATGGTGTCCTGCTTTCAAAATGTTGCTTTTGAGCGTTGCTCCATCAAGTGACACAACATATTTTTCAACACCCTGAGGCGCATCCCCTGTCAACATCACCGTAGTACTTCCGTACACAACCTGCAACACAACAGATGCATTATTATCATTTTTTACACCGTTCATGTCGCGATCCGGATACAAAATGCGCACATATGCACCATCTTGAAAATTAACAGTTTGCCCACGACGCGCTTCAATATACGTTCCACCCTTTTGTACTTCTTGCTCAACAAGTTGTGTGTAGTATCCGTACGTTCCACTGTCCGACTTCACACCAGGATCCATAACGTACGATACATCATACCGTCGCAACACTTCAGGCAGTCCCCCGATGTGATCTTTATCTGGGTGTGTATTGAGGACCACATCTATACTTCTATCAAAAAACGGCATCACGTCTGAAAGTTTTTGTATGACACGTTTGTCAGGACCTCCATCAACGAGCATTTGTTTTCCTGATGGACTAACAATCAATATAGAGTCTCCCTGTCCCACATCTAAAAATGCAACAGTTAAAACACTCTCGCGTTCAAATTGACGCGCAACATACCAAATACTTCCCGCTATAAACACGAGAAGTCCAAGTGCAAACATATACAGTTTCCATGAACGCATGTAGGTAGTATATACGCGTCTTGATGAATTTTAGTTAAAACAGCGTTACACTGTTTTTATGAACAATTTTTTTGGAATAAAAACTGAACTTCTCAATCTCATAACTGGACTTCTTCTTGTCGTAAGTGGAGTTTTAAATCTCTTTCAAACAAATTTCGAAATGGGAATAAACTGGATTGTCTTCGGTGCAATGTATCTCATCATGGACGACTACATGCAAAATAAAAACACAGAAACATTTTTAGAAAAAATGACGGATGCTGGTCGTATTATTTTCAGTTGGGTTGGATTATTGTGCTCCCTCTTTTTAATTGCATACTACATTACACTTTTTTGGTAAAAGAAAAACGCGGCTTCCATCTTCCCCGAAGGGTTGATGTCAGCCGCGCTGGGCGTCTCGTTGCATTCGTCTCAGAGCTGGGCAAACTTCTCCGTCAGATCGTTGACGAACTGGTGGAACTCGGGCTTCTTCTGGATGTCGGCTTCCCACGCAATCCCCATGTCCACCAAGTTGAACGTCTCCTTGATGTAGGCACCGGGAACGATGTCGCCGGTCGTTGGATTGCGATCACGACCCATCAGCCAAATCGTGTCCGCGATCTTCGCTGCTGCCGTGATGTCGTGCGACACGACGATGGTGGTGTTGAGCTCATTCATGGAGGAAACCTCCATGATGAGATCACAGACACGGTTCTTCACGAGAGGGTCGAGTCCCGAGAACGGCTCGTCCATCAGAAGAAAGTGTTCTGAACACATCAACTGTTGAGCGATGGCAACACGCTGGCGCTGGCCGCCAGAAAGCTGCTTGGGGTACTTCCCCGAGTGCTCGGTGAGACCGAACTTCTCGAGCAGACCTTTGGCTTTCACCAGGGACTGCTGGTCGTTAAGGCCAGCTTGTTTCCCCGCCACAACAAGGTTGCCGAGCACTGTCCGGTGCATCAGAACACGGTAGTCCTGAGACACCACACCAACTTGTCCCGCCGAAACGGGAATGCCGGTTCCGTTGAGAACGACCTGTCCTACAGTTGGATGGAGAAGGCCCGCCATGATGCGGAAGAGTGTCGTCTTGCCGACGCCCGAGGGGCCGAGAAGTGCGACAACCTGCCCGCGAACGAAACCTTCCTGCTTGATGTTGTAGACAGCCGTCGTCACGTCGCGGAGAATCGGAACATCCATCCCTTCTGGGGTGAAGCCGACACCGTCGATGTGAAGAAGGATCTCGCCGAACGTGTAGGTGGGAATCATGGCTACCTCTTCTCCAGTCCCAATTGGGACCACGGGCAGACCGCGCGTTTGAACATCACCTGCACCTGATCGAACAACAATCCGATACAGAGGATGGAAAACTGGATTGCGTAGATCTCAGGCAACTTGAGGAACTTGCTCTGTGTAAGCAGCAATGCCCCGACGCCACCCTCCGATCGCACCAGTCCTTCCACTACCGTCAACATCATCCACGCGATTGCCGCGTTCTGCCGTATGGCCTCGAGCACCAAGTCGGCCTTGCCGAGCACGATGACTTCGAAGACTGTTCGCCACGGTCCCATGCGGAGTGTCCGCGCATGGTCGAGCTCGTCTTTCGTCACTGAATCGACGATTGACAGAATGCTCGGAACCATGAAAACAGACAAACCAAACACGAGAACCGTGAGCTTGAGCAGGTGTCCACCCCCCGTGAGAAGGGTGAAGATGAAGTTGAGTCCGACGAGCCCGAGGAAGCGCATCTTGGAGACGAGCTGTCCAGCAGGCTTGAAGAATTGCAGGACACGAAGGTAGCCGAGCCCGAGTGAGAATGTGGTTGCGATGAGAATCGCTTCCACACAGGTCACGAAGCTGGCCTTCATCGCCTGACCCAAACCGTAGCTGATCCATAGGTGCCCAAAGGCACCGATGACCTCCATCGGCTTGGGAATGACCTTCATGGGCCAGGCGATCCAGATTCCGAGAGCCACCAGTACCTGGAACGCTACCATGATGGCAGCGTCCTTCCTGGGCACTGTGGCGTGCGGCGTGAACAGCCGCGCGAGTGCGGTTTTCATCTGTCGTACTCTCCTTTCTGATTGCTGTGTGCTGAGCGCGGAATGCGCTAATTCTGTTTCTGTAATGCAACGAGTTATCAAGGAACACGCGAGAACGCGTGCAGAATCTGTCTGAGATTAGGCACCTTCTCAAAGCTCTCGCACAATACAAGAGCTCTGAAAGATGCCCGTGCACCGGAGGGTTTGAACCCATACGATGCACGAGCGACGGTATTACAATGGAACGGTGTTACTTACCCGATGACGGGGCTCAGTTCGTCGAACCGAGCACAATCTCCACACGACGGTTCTGTGCCTTGCCTTCGGACGTCGTGTTGGACGCCTTGGGCTCGGTCTCGCCGAACGCACGGATGCGAATTCGGCCGTTCGGGAAGTTGGCAGGAGCTTCGTGCTCCAACCACTCCTTGACGGCGAATGCACGCTGCTCGGAGAGCAGCATGTTACTCTCGTCGTCTCCATCGGAGTCGGTGTGTCCGTGAACCTCCACGGCTAGCGCTTCGGCGATGACGAGATCCTTCAGCAACTGCTGAAGCTTCGCGAGTGCATCTGGCGTGAACTGGGCCGAGCCACTCACGAAGTTGATCTGCCATGCTTTGCGCGACACCTCGTCACGAATGCGGGTGGATGACGTGAATGTCGGCGCATCGGCCGTCGTTGTGACACCCACCCGATCCCGAAGCTCTTCGATGAACCGGGTGTTGATCACCTGATCCACAGGAGTGTACATCGGGAAATCCTTCGGGTACTGCTGCGAAAGCAGCGAACCGAAGTTCTCATACACCAGCTTGGCGGTCTTCGCCGAACCAGGGGTCAGGCCGAACAAGCGCAGGTTGTCGGCGAGGTTGTTGGCGTAACTTCCGCCAAGTTCGACCTCGATTCCCTTCTTGTCGCGCTCGCGCACGACGGTGTAGTACTTCTTCCAGTAGGCCGCCGTCTCCTCGCGGTAGACGTCGGCGCTCACCTTTGCAGCGAAGTCCAGAGCGGCGGGACTGAACTTGATGTTGTCTCCACCTTCCAGCGCCGCACGCAGGAAGTTCACGACGAGCTCAGGGTGAGCCGTGTCGAACTTCTTGATGCCGATGATTGCGTTGGGCATCTGGCTGCTGTACTCCTTGGTAGAAGCCAGCGAAACCAAGCCACCCTTCTTCTGTGCAACCATCACATCGCCCGGCGTCCACGTTGCAACACCGTTGACGCAGACGTGCTTAGCGTCACCCGTACGCCGACCGTTCTTCACGACCGGACGGTCTTCGCAGTAGCCGGTGATGTACTTCTCCGCGGCATCCATGTAACTGGCGGCCCGGACCCAGTTGACTGCGTCCGGATCGTACGTCGTTTCGTCGCGATTGTTGATGACGCCGTTGTCCCCCTGGAACTTCAAGCAGACGTTCCAGTCACCGTCAGTGATGACACCAGCGAAAAGCGCGCCACGCATGGCTTGCGGATTGTGCTTCCATTCCGGCAGACCCATGCACTTGTCCTCGCCGCGGCTGTAGCCGAGCGAGCCCACATATTCCACCGTGTACTCCGAGCCGAGCCGGCCGAGCGTATTGTTGACCGTCGTAACGAACGCGGGAGCACCGTCCCACATGATGGACACATGAGTTGCGCCACCGCTACATTCCGAGCCGCCCGACGAAGACATCTCCGTCGCACAGGTGACGAGGTCGGCTTGCATCTGGCTCACGTCGTCCTGGCGGTACCAGTAGACGTTGCTTCCGTACTTCGCCATGAGCGAACCGTCCATGGGGACGTTCCCGCCCATCGCGTACCAAAGACCCATCTGCGAACTCCACGCCCATCCGGCGATCCGCATCTGCGGGCCGGACATACGGGCGGGGGTGTTGCTCGGCGCCGACGAGGGGACGAATCCCTGCGTCGCCGACGAACTGGCGGTGCTCAGCGTCGGAAGATCGACCTGCTTGGGCAGGATCGACTTCATGATATTGCTGCCGGGGATGAGCCCGAAGTAATCGAGCCCCAGGTAGCCGACGAAGAACGCGGCGATGATGATGCCGAGCTTGGGAAGCGGGCCCAGACGGGCCCAGAAACTGCGCTGATCGTTTCCGTTCATTGTATCCTCTTTTCTGGTCTCTGTTTCTGTTGGTTCACTGCCACCCGATCAACGCGATCAAGGTGCTGTTCAGCGCGCCACGAGAAGTGGCTCGCGTTGCTGCGGGGTCGTGATGACCTGCGCGAGACCGGAGACACCACCTTCGGTGAGAAGGCGCTGTTCGGACGCCGCGCGATCCAGCAAGTTCGTTGCCCTCGCGTCGAACTCGTCCATCTTGGAGAGTTCGGCGAACATCTTGTCCTCGGCCATGTCGCCCTCCAGCTCGTACGACCCCGTGAATTCCGGAGTCATCCGCATGAAGACCTCGACTTCGGCCTCGGACTGGGCGATCTGCTCACCCATGTACTCCATGGAGAGAGCGAAGAACTCCGCCTGGCTGTTCCCACCACCGAGCGTGCTCGACACGATGTTCACGGCCTCTCGGGTTTCCTCCGAGGCCTTGAACTCGGCCGTCATGATCTCGACGGTGAGTTGGATCATCCTGATGTAGAACTTGTACGCCTGGACGAACTTCTCCAGGACGACCTGCCGCTTCTTGAGAAGCTCGAGTTGGAACTCGAACTTCTTGAGCGACTTGGACCGCATCTCGTACTCGAAGGAAGCCTCGCGAAACTGCGCTGACTTCTCTTCACTGCTCCAACGGCCCGTCTTATCGTCGTAGTGACGAGACTTGAGGGCCTCCGCTGTTCTGCGAGCGGTCTCGATCTGCTCCTTGGTCACTGCGATCGCTCGCTCACGCTCTTTGACGATTGCGACGAGACGGCTGAGTGCACTGACCAAATTGTTGAGCTGGGTACCGAGGTACTCGTGCGCGTACAACTTGGCGTGTTCCGCCGGGTTCATACGAAGAATCCAGAGGCTCATCTTCTTGGCAAGACGCCGGTAGATGTGCCATCCGAGAGTCCTTGTCCCCGGTTGGATTGCGACCCACACCGCACCACCGAGAAGCGCCGCCTTGATAGCGATCGCCGTCATGTAGCTGAACGATGTGCTGATGAGGCCGAGCGTCGAGACGATGCTCGGCAGGACCAGAGGGCCGATGCCGAAGGTGACCGCCGCGACGATTGCCGCGAGGGTGAGTGCACCGACGACCTTCTCCTTCTTGGCCACGAAGTCCTTCATGGACGACGAGCCCGAGGAGAGTTGTGGAACTGAGGGCAGGTTCATGAATATCCTTTCTTGCAGTGCTTTCGTTGACCTAGTTACTGGTTGACTTCCGACAGAAGCCGCGAGAACTCCGACATCAGCGGTTCGTGAGCGCTCTCGAATCTGGCCCGGACTTCCGAGACCATGTTCGAGAGCTCGTTGACGCTCTGCTCGGCAAGGGCTCGCGCCCGCTTCGCCTCTTCGAGCTGACGCTCGAGATCGGCGACGTGCGACGTAGCGTCTTGCAACGCCTGCCGTCGACTGACCGTCGCCTGTTGCGACTCTTCGGCGATCTGCTCTTCGAATACGACACGCGCATTCTCGAGCACCGCCAGCCGTTCACGCACGGATGCGATGACCTGCTGACGACTGATCTTCTGGACACGCTCCAGAGACTTGAGCGTCATCGACACAGCCTGTCGTCTGTCGGCGACATCGTCGTCGATAACGTCGAGCTGTGTGAGAAACTCCTCGAGTCCTGCGGTCGTCACCTTCTCCGCGATGTCCTTTCGGAGTTTCGCGGAGAACGTCGGATCTGGCTCCTTGGGAGCGACCGACGATGATGTCTTCTGCTGAAAGCGCGCCGGTGCGATTCCGAGCGGCAAGAGCGGCTCGGAACGTACTGGCGGAGGAGGACTGGACGACGCATGACTTGCGAAAGTCGGCACGCGTCCAGACGGAGACGCCGCTCGAGGGGTCGGTGTAGGCACCGTCGAAGACGGCGTCTCCGATTCCCTCTTACGGCGCTCCAACTCCTCCGGGGTTGGAGCCAGGATGAGATCTCTGAGTTTCACGCTCATTACTCCTTTCTGATTCTGTTGCTGTTTCTGTATGCTGGTGAACGGTGACTTCTGACGTGCTTCTTCAGAGTCGATCGGTTGGTCGCTTCGGCCGCGCATTGAATGCACGCCAACCACGACGTTTTCCTCGAACATCCGAGAGAATCACGGCACTTCCGCTTTCTGGAAACGACTTCTCCTTCCACACCGGTGGCGTGAGAGAAAAAGTAACGCTTCCTTGAAGTTCGGGAGTGTCTTCCTCTGCCTGTGCAACTGCGTACGGGCCATGTGGTCCTTCGAGGTACACCCGTTGGACGATACACACCCATCGCTTCTTCTGCGGTGGCGGAATAGTAATCACCTCCTTTCCATTGTAATGACAAAGAACAGTGAATAAGAAAAAGCTCGCAACACGATGTTACGGGCCTTTTCACTGGTCGCAAGTATAGCAAATTTAAAACATTCGTCAAGTAGACACACATGCTATTTTGTGTTGATTTAAAATACGAAAAAGCCCCGAACAAATCGGCCTGTGGGGCTCGTTCGTTTGGGGCCTGTGTATCTCGCGTAGGGTGATGCTTCAGCCGACTCGCTTCGCGTTGCGAAAGCGAATCTCGTCGATGCGTGCCGCCAACTTGACGGGTGTAGTAACTAAGTTGTCTGGAGTTGGTGCGGAAGATGAGGTGAGCTCCTCGGCGTCATGGTAATGACGAGAGCGCAGAGAAACACCAGAATCGGACAAACCACTCGTCCCCCGAAGTCGGCCGCGTTCTCCATCCAACACTTCGGTCGATTGGAGACTGCGTGGATGAAGACATTGAAGTCTCCATCCGCTCGAGTGCTGTACTTCCCTGAAGCACGCGCGATCACCTCTTGACGAAGCGTCTCCACATATTGCGCATGCTCGAGTTGATGCGTGTGAAAAGCACCATGCCACCACGTGAGCCCCAGGTTTAGGAGCCCTACGAAACACAGTACCGCGGGTGCAACCAATCTTGTGAGTCGGTTCATTGACTTCTCCTTATGACTTCGTGAGAGGGACAGCACCGAGGAACTTCTGGAGCTCGATCTCTGCTTCGGCGATCTTCTCCTCCACGATGACAAGAGTCTTGTCGAACCCCTCCAACTCCGCCTGAACAACTTCTTGGTTCGGCCCTTCTTCGAGAACCGGCCCATCCACTTTCTTGTTCATTAACTCCTCCTTGGTCACTAGTTGATAAGGAACAATCCAAAAGAAATATAGCATATATAAAGTATTTGTCAACATTATAATATTTTGAAATCTTATATAAAAAGCCGAGATTCCCTATTGGAAACCTCGGCAACACACCTCACTTGTCTCGTATCTCTTCAAGCATTTTGCGCATTTCATCTGGAATGACGTTTCGTAGTCCAGGAACCGCAAATGGATTGTCGAGGGTCAGTGCTGTCATCCAGTAGAGAGAGAGCGCAAAGGTGGTACCACCAACATGTTCGATACCACTCCACACACTATCAAACGGAAGGAAGATTGTTGCCCCAATAATCAGGCCCGTGAACGCGCCCAGCAGAACACGAACAAACGGCGGAATCTTTTTCTTTAACTCACGATTGAGTCGCTCAACATCATTGTCGGCAACACATTCATGAATTCGCCCGTCTTCTTCGATAACTCGAATAAGAATGAATCCTGCAACAATTGCGTAGAATGTTCCAAGCAATGGAATGAGCGAGTTCGTTGTCTCATCACTATCGTTCTTCGACTGATAGTATCCGTGGTTATGTAGCCACAACCACACACTCAAGACAATGAGAGTAACCAGAAGAGGTTGCGCGAGAATCTTGAAGTGTCTCCACTTCAACCTACCTGTTCCGTTATGTAACATGCTCCCTCACTTTCTTTGATTGATTGTTAGAGTTCGGGTGTTTCCATTTCTTTTCTGGTCTAAGTTATATATAAAAATATAGCGTTTGTCAACATTATAATCTATCCGTTTTTCTTTTGTATATAAAAACTGCCGGCAAGGGAAACCCTCGCCGGCAGAACTGCTACACCCGATTCTTCATCCCTACCTACCCTTGGAAATCTCCACGATGGTTGACGCCGGCCTTTGGTCGGCTCGTACCCACCCGTTCGCCGTTTTCTTGACGGCGAACGGGAAGGTGGTCACCTTCTGTTCAGTGTAAACAGGGGCAAGGCTACCATCGAAATCCACACACAAGACGAACGTTCCGTCTGTGTTTTTCGAGCTGAAGAGTCCGTTGGGTTCCGGCTGCTCGATGATGCCGCTCTGCCGATTGTCCTCGTAGGCCGGCTTGAGCGGGTTCGTCAGTTGGGTATCCACCGGAATGGCGAGCCCAACCGACGGACATTCGAAGAGTAGCTCACCCGTGATCGCAGTGACCACGGTGTAGGTGCTCCGGTTGCCCGAGACGGTCGCCTTGTAGATCTGGATGAGCACGTCTCGCGGCATCGAGTAATCGAAGAAGGGGATGGGTTGAACCTTAGCGTAGTGCGCCTGCTGGTCATCCACCACCTTGCGATCCATCCGCTCCTGACCGCCTCCACAGCTTTCGTTGCCGGCGAGAAGGACGAAGAAAAACGGACAGGCGAGTACAGCGAACAGTCTCTTGATGTTCATGTTCTCTCCTTGTGTACGGTTCTATGAGACGTTCTGTGCGAGGAACACCGTGATGGAACGCGGAACTTCACTTTCCGGAATAAGGTCGGCCTCCGAACGCATCTTGTCGACGAGTGCCTTCTGCTGAGCGCGCTTCGCCGCCATGATCTTGACGCTCATGGAGTCGTCAATGCTGGCGGAGAGCGCAATGCACTCCGACTCGAGCTTGAGCCACTCGTTGTGTAGCTCCTGCAGAAGCGAGACCTTAGCCTCGATGTACTGCTGGCTGTGCTGGACGACCTCCCGCTGAATGTTCATGAGTGGAAGATTCCAGATGCTCAGGTAGGCGCCGAGAACGGCGACGACTGTCGCTGCGAGGAACATCCATACGATGAACTTGAGCACGTCCTTCATGGTGTCGAACATGGCTTTCCTTCTCCTTTCTCCCGGAACGGGAGAACTTATGGGTTGGAATGAAATCGGGTTTACAAACAACAAAACTGACGACTATTATAGCAAGTATAAAACATTTGTCAACCCACCTACGTGTTGTAACTATAACAAAACCACCCCACACATTTCTGTGCGGGGTGGTTTCAAATAGAGTGTTTAGTTAATGTCGGCGTAGAAAGCGAAGCGCGCGTTACCTTTTGAGTCGCGAACCACATGATCTGCATCACGTCCTTGCGCCCATGAAGGTGTGTACACAACACTAATCGGTGAATAGAAGTGCAATACATCCTTGGAAAGTGGGCGAAGAACCGGATCGGCAACATACACCGCCTCAGCAATTGCCACTGCACTATCCCACGAAGGATTGCTATCCTCAAAATCAAGTGTCGAGTTAATGCTGTACTGAGCATCGTTCTGAGAGAAACCTGAGAACTGACCGGGTTGCAACACCACTTCCTTATATGTATTAGGGAAGTATTTTGATTCAACGCGGTTACGAATCACCCACGCAACAAGTGTTTGTTCAGAGGGAACCTTTGTTTCCGAGTAAATAGCTCGAGCAAACCAAAGAATTTCTTCTTGGGCATCAACCGCAGACACCACTTCATCCCCCGCCATTGCTTCTGTAACAACAGATGGATGAGAGAGAACGTTAACACCTGTACCAAACGTTAAGGCATGAATAAGACCAAAAGCACATACTTTAGCTGTAATATTTGGGTATCTTGCTAGAATTTTTGATTTCATATAATTGCTCCGCTTCTGACACTTATTTCCATAAATGCGAAAGGCCGCCCAATGGGACGGCCCTTCCGAAGGAAGTGCCTCCATTATAACAACAGGTCTCGTTTTGTCAATACAAGAAAATACTTTTTTAGTAATGTCAACATATACCCTATTAAATGTTGTGGTTAAGCCATTTTTTGGATTATGCTATACTCTTTCTATTAAAAGTAACCTGAGGAAATTTTTTCGGCAAAATGCCAAAATATTCCTCCAACTACCCCCTATGACCGACTATCAACCACAAAAGTTCAATCTCCCTACCCTTTCTGGTCTATCCCAGAAGACAATTGAGACGCATATTAAGCTCTACGAAGGATACGTGAAGAACGTAAACCTGATTCTGAGTCAAATTGAGGAGTATTCACAGGATTCTGCGAAGAATGCCTACGCTCTTGGAGAGCTCCAGAGGCGTTTTGCCTTTGAGTTTGATGGCATGCGCAACCACGAGTACTACTTTGGTGCCCTTGAAGGCGGTGCTCAACCCCTCCCTTCTGACTCACCTCTCGCACTCGAAATAGCTAAGACATGGGAAAGCATCCCTCAGTTCATGGCTCGATTTAAAGCACTTACCCTTACCCGAGGTATTGGATGGGCAGCTCTCTTGTACGATCCTGCTGGTGATCGCCTCTTGATGCAGTGGGTTGATGAACAACATCTCGGCCATCTCGTCGGACTTCATCCTATTATCATGCTTGATATGTGGGAACACTCGTACTTTTTGGACTACGCACCAGCCGACAAGGCAAAGTACGTTGACGCCTACTTTGAGAACTTTAACTGGGCAAAGATAAACGAGTGGTTTGTACATGCGAGAACGGCGTAGGTAACACAAAATTTGACAAGGGTGCCCCGCGTTCGGTTACGAACGCGGGGCATTTTATTTTAAAACTTTTTTGAAATTTGAGTTTTGTGCTTTGAGCTTTTGGTCATCCATATCCACAAAAGAAGAACCACATACACCCCACCAACAACCATCGCAGACGGTACACCTACTTCAACTGATGCAAATGGGATTTTTGATAGCACGCGAGCAACACCCACAACATAAGAAAGAAAAAATGTTGTTGGAAATGAAAGTACCACACCGAGTATTGGAACAAAACTTCCTATCACACCAAGAACTCCAGAAAAAAACATTGCAATAGGAATACTTGGCAATACCAATACATTTGCAAGTAACGAAATGAGACTCACCTGCCCTGTTTTCCATACCAACATCGGCACCACAAACGTCTGCGTTGCGAGCGTTGATGCAACTGTTTGTCGCAACGCAAATACTGTTGGTAATCGAACAAACATACGCTCTAAGATCGGAGAAAGGTGTATGAGACCGAACGTCGCCAAAAAACTAAGTTGAAATGACGGATCAAAAAGTAAAATGCGCGGATTGAACGCAACCATCCCTCCCGCCGCGAGTGCGAGAGCTCGAGAAATATCATACTTTTCTCCGAGTACACGTGCGAGTATTGCAATAAGTGCCATGATGCTCGCACGCACCGCCGTCGCTGACGCACCAGTCATTATCGTAAACAACACCACAACCAGCGCACCGCCGGAAAGCATGAGCGATCGTGGAAGAAACGCGAGCATCCGCATTACGCCATCTGCAACAACAGTAATGTTGTATCCAGAGAGCACGACAATGTGAATCAAACCAACACGACGAAACATATCACTTGTTTCTTTGTCCATCCCATCTTGAGCCCCGATAGAAATACCGCCTGCAAGTGTCGCCTGTGGCTCGGGTAGATGGTCGTGGAGAGTTTTGATAAATGTTCTTCGCAAAGAAAACAACACCTTATAGAGAAAATTTCCGCCACCACGAGAAATGGTTTCAACCTTCGGATACAACATCTGGTGCGCAATGCCTTCCTTTGCAAGATATGAAGCATAGTCAAACATCGTCCCTGTATCCGTCATAAATGCTTCTGGTGTTTTGAGTACGCCCGAAGCACGGAGGGCATCTCCATACACAAAATCAGGGTACAACGATGTAATGAGAAGCACTTTTTCTTTTTTTGTATCGTGAGCAACTTCTACTACGACCTTCTGTGATTTCTCAGAAAACGCTGGTTCATCTATCACCACTCCCTCAATCGTCGTTTGGCCAATTTGTGTATCTAAAAAAGAAGCGCTCTCAGCAAAAGCATACTGCGTACGAATGAGACCAAGCAGGAGTGCCCAACAAAACAACCCAACAAGTACCCACGATTTTTTTCTATTCAGCCAAAAAATGAGAAGTGCAATGCACACAAGGACGCCACACAAAATGTACACCCACAGGGAAACAACCATTAGGGATCGCACAGCAACACCAACAAGAAACCCAACAACACTTGCATATACAAAAATCGAAGACATACTTCACACCATACACACGCGCTATAAAGAAAAAATAAACCCGCGGACCCCTCCGCGGTTCTGTGTTCGAACAACTTTTCTTACTTGATTCCCAAGGCACTGAACTCTCGCAAGGAAAGCTTTGCCTTTGCCGATTCAATGAGGCGCTCAGCCCTCACTTGCTCCTCATTTTCATGATGAAGATCAAAAACCTCAATGATTGTACTTCCGTCCTTCGGGAACGCATTGCTCCCGTCCGCCAACAAAAGAACCAAGTGGTCCAACTTGATAGCGTTGTGGTCGACAACGCTTGCATCGGTTCCGTTGGGTCCAATACCGATCGCGTAAATCTCGGCACCAGCACGAGTGGTGAAATATCCCTCATCGCGCCAAACACCATCAATCTTCAGAATCGGCGACCAAACCTTCACGAACGTCACCTGTACCGACTCCTTGATTGCATTGCTCCAATCATATTTTTTTAAAATATATATACACAACCCCCGCCACGAGCGAGCTCGGGCGGGGTGAAGAAAGAACGAGAGGTCAGGTGGTGGACGGTGTAGCGAGCGAGCACTTGGAAGCAAACCACCCCCAAGAAAGCGTCACCACCAAAAGAACAAGAACCCCCACAGTCCAGAAAAACGCTACCTTCCAACTGGAGAAAATAATCCCCCACATGAGAGAGAATAATTGTCCACAAGAGACGATCGAGGAAACATCCTCCTCGTCTCTGAAGAATAAAAATACACTTGCGTAAAGGCAATACGCTGTCACTAAAGTCGCCATCACAACTCCATGGAGGTCTGGGAAGCTACTGAAGAACACCCCAAACAGTAGCCCCCCAACTGACACCAAGGCAACTTCACGAAAGTCATTGTTGGAACGAAAAAGAAACGCCGCCGCCACGAGTACAGTGGAGATTGCGATTACCACTCCAAACCCAACAGTAGAAAACGCGAACTGAACGGCAGTGATGCAAGCGCTTACAACGAACGCCCAGAACAACGTCCAACTGATCCTCATGACTTCCCTTCCTCTCTCCCGTCAAAGACGGGGTATATAATCTGCGTGCACAGTATCTTTTCCAAAACTACACGTCAAGCTCACCTCGGTACGCACAACCCCCGCCACGAGCGAGCTCGGGCGGGGTGAAGAAAGAACGAGAGGTTAGGTGGTGGTCGAGGCCGTGGGGAGTGGGCGCTTTGCAGCGCGCAACCCCTTGAGCCGGAGAACAGCCCAGACGAACAGAAGCAATACCGACAAACCTGCAGTAATCTTCGGATTGTTCAGAAAAGTAACCCACAACAACCCGAACATGTGACCAGTCATCAGGAAAAACCTTGAAGAGCCATCGATTGCGCCCGCAATAAGGGCGGTGCAGAGAAGTGCCAATGTAATCGATGCCATTGCTTTGATTTGCATCAGATCACTCAATTCCTGATGCAAAAAGAACCACCCGGCAAATGCACCCATTACTGACACCAGCGCAAATACAAATCCCTCCCTTAGCCAAAACTCGATGACGGCCACGAGAATGAGGACACTCGCAAGCATCCCCACAGCGACAACCTCCCCCACTGGGAGTGTCGCCTGCATACAGGCAATCAGGACGACAGCGACAAACGCCCAGAACATCGACCGACTCGTAATCTTCACGTTTTCCTTCCTCTCTCCCGTCAAAGACGGGGTATATGGTCTGGATGTACAGTGCCAGAAAAGCGCTGTGTGTCAAGTTCTTCTTGATATACACAAACCCCGCCACGAGCGAGCCCGGGCGAGGTGCAGAAAGAGCGAGAGGTCAGGTGGTGGAGGTCGCTGGAAGTGAATGCTTGGCGGTGCGTTGCTCCCTGAACTTCAGTAGTAACCAGAAGCCCAAGAGAACACCTAACCAACCAGTGACAATCTTCGAGTCACCCAAGAAACTCCCCCAGAGTGCGCCAAATAAAAAGCACACTCTTATGAAGAAGCCCGCCAAGGTCGTGATATCCACCAAAAGGGCCACGAGAAGCAAGAGCGCTGTGATAATTTGTACCAAACTACCCTGAGTCCCGAACAGCTGCAAGTCCGTGGTTACAATGTAGGGCACGAATCGTAACACTCCCCCAATGAGTGCACCAGCCAGCACAAACGCCGGCAGAAGCACGACCGTAGTCTGAGAGGAGAAAAATACGAGTGCCAGTGAGATTAACACCGCCAATCCAAGAACGCCGAACTCTTCCACTGGCATCATTGTTTGCATGTAAGCCATCACCGCAAAGACACTCCACAATCTCCAGAACAACACCCGACTCGTCGTAGTTTTCATGGCTTTCCTTTCCCCGTTCACAGACGGGCGTTATGTTCTGGTTGTTTTATACAGCAAAGAGTGTTGGGTGTCAATGACACCCAACACTCTTCCAAAATATGCTTCCTACTTTCTACATACTACCTCCTACTTCCTACATACTACTTTCTACCCTCCTACTCTTCCTTCTTCGCATCAAACCGATCAATCTTCAATCCTTTAAACACAAAATACACCACAGCGGCGATGATGCCGAAATCGATGAGCGCCGAAATGAAACTTCCCAACTTCACGACCCCAATGGACATATCGGCAAGTCCTGCGACATTTCCGAATATCAATCCAATAAGTGGGTTCACTACGTCTGTCACTAGTGATGTAACTACTTTTCCAACAGCTCCCCCAAGAATAAACCCGATAGCCAAACCAATAACTCCTTGCTCTCGAATGAATGTAATAAATCCAGTCATAGTATGCATAAGCTCAAAATCCAAAGTACAAAATCCAAAAAATTTCTTTCTTTTTTGAGCTTTGTGCTTTGAGCTTCTAATTTAAATTTTTAATAATTATTTAAAATTTTTATTATCCATCGCTTCATTTGCAAGTGCATCGGCTTCAGCATTCTGCGCACGTGGAATATGTTTGAATGTAACATTTGGAAACGGCAAAATAAGCGCGCCGACTTTTGCAAATTGGAGCTTGAGACCCGCATCTTTCACTTTGTATTCGCGGCGAAGCTGTTTGATAACGAGTTCGCTGTCCATGCGAACCTCAACATGCACGTCTCCCCGCTTCTGCTGTGGAACAATACATTCAAGCTCTTGAAACGCGCGAATGAGCGCCTCGTATTCAGCCTGATTGTTTGTTGTTTCTCCAATATACGCGTGGCCACGCTTTATTGTTTTTCCGTCCTCAACAATAACAAAACCGATTCCCGCAGGTCCTGGGTTGCCTCGCGCTCCGCCGTCTGTGTATACGATGTATTTCATTTTTCTATTTTAGCATGCCCAAAAACGTGAAACCGCCCTGTACAGCGATGCGCAGGGCGGGAGGACTATGTCCTAAGATTTTGAGGCCCAGGACTTAGTGATTGAGTACTACTTGCGATATCGAAGGACCCACTCGTCGTCGAGGTTGAGCTCTTTGCTCGGGCTGTACCAGGAGTCGACGTGCCCGAGCCCGTCCCCGACGAGCTCGACGATGTGCACGAACGAAGCGCCCATCGAGATAATAATGCTCTTCGTCGCGACTCGAATCGACTCGCCCTTGGGCTGATCGTCGTAGGCCAGACGAAGTGCCGAACCGACTTCGGTCGGACAAGGCTCTAATCCGAGCTTCAGGATACGCACGATGAACATGTCGAAGCGTGGCGACTTGGTAAAGCCGACACTCCGCGGAGTAACCCTTACGAGGTGGATGTCCTCCGCTCCATCATAGACACTCCGATCAGCAACACCGAGTGCATCGAGGTATCCCTTCACACCTAAGTGGTCGCCGATCCGGATGGTCTTCCAGACGGTAAAAACCTTCACCGCCTTCACCCCACACAGTTCACCGCGGTTGAACTTCTTGAGCTCCTCTATGACGCGCACTCCTTCGGAGCCCGCAAGTTTCTCCGCGAGAGTCATGAGCGTGCCGAGGTACTCCTTCGGGACTCTCATGATCCATTCGATGAGACGGCCGAGCATGTCATGATACGACACGGTCTGCTCCTTTTCTCTATCCCGAGAGCGGAACGCCGTCGGGTACTTCTGCAGAAAATCTACATTTATTCTTTGTGGATGTCAACAATCCTCAATCGGATGCCGTTCGTGTATCCAAATGTTTCTTTTTCCATAGAAGCAAGAAGTGTAATGGACTGCCCTGCCGACACACGTTCCAAGGTTTCGTTTCCCTTTGCAAAAAACTTCACAGCAGAAATCATTTTTCCTCCCGAGGTCTTAAAGAGTAATTTGAGATGTTGTTTTTCTTTTCCAAACATTTCAATCCTATCAACAAGTATGTTTTCAAATGCAAACACAGGCTTTGGATTACCTGCCCCAAATGGCGCAAGGTGAGAAATACTTTCGTATACTTCTCGTGTCACATCATCGAGAGAAAGCACTGCATCAACGGTCATTTTTTCCTCAGATACTTCCTTAGACGCCAATTTTGTATGTGCATCTGAAAGTGCGGCCTCCAGAAGCATAAGATTTTCAACTGTAATAGAAAACCCGCCCGAGTATTTGTGTCCTCCAAATTCAAGAAACAAGTGTCGCACCTCACTCATTAATTCCATCGCACCAACACGACCATCAGATCGTACTGAACCTTTAATCACTGACGCATCGCCTCGCCCCCACACAAAGGCACTTTTTCCATACGCTTCCACTACGTGTGTTGCAGCAAGCCCAAGCAATCCCGGACGCCAGTGTGTATTCCCCACGACAATAACCGGAAGTTCATGCGGTGTTTCTTCAAACTTTTGTTTTATCTCTTTACTCATCTGCGCCACCGCGCCCTTTCGTTCGTTGTTAATAGAATCCAAGTGGCGCACGAGATTTTCTGCCTCAGTGAGGTTCGTTGTTGAGAGAAGTTGAAAGGCCGCCTCAGGTTCGTCCATACGCGATGCAGCGTTAATACGCGGGGTAATCATAAATACAACGTCATCCTCAGTCAGTGAATACTGTTTCATTCGGAGGTGCGACAACAGTGTGCGAATACCAAGGCGTGGTGATTTTTTTAGCACTAAAAGTCCGTAGTGCGCAAAGACACGATTTTCTCCTGTCAGTGACACCATGTCAGAGAGCGTTGCAATACCCACCATGTCGAGTAACCATTTCTCCCAACCAATAGGAATGTCTTTTTTTGCCTTCAATAAGAGCGCTTGCGCAATTTTGAAAGCAACACCTGCTCCACAAAGGTTTTTGTTTGGATACTCGTCTCCCTCTTGGTTTGGATTTACAATCGCATACGCTTTTGGCACGTCGTGATTTTGCATGTGGTGATCGGTAATGATGACATCAATACCCGCATCCATCGCCCGAGCAACGTGCACCACATCTCCCATTCCACAATCAAGTGTGATAACGAGCCCAACCTTCTTGTCAATGAATGTTGAAATAGCATCTTCATTGAGTCCAAACCCTTCTGTGTTGCGGTGTGGGATGGTGACAGAGAAATTTTCATATCCTATTTTCTTCAAGAGGTCATGCATCACCACAGCAGACGGAATACCGTCGGCATCAAAATCAGAAAAGAGAGCGATATGTTCGTTACGCTCTACAGCCGACAGAATACGCTCAATCGCTTTTTTCATGTCTCGCAACAAAAATGGATCATGCCCATCGTGGTCATATCGCGGTGAAAGAAAAGCATGGGCACCCTCTTTTGTCCTAATACCACGGTGAAATAGGAGTTTTTGAATAAGCTCGGAATACTCAGCAAGTTGCCCCCGTGTCTCCTTGTCTGGATTTTCAGCAACTATATACTTCTGTACCTGTTGGTTATTCATGGAATTGTTAGTATACCACCCCACCACTCTAGACTTTGTACCGATATATCGGTACAAAGTTATTTTTCAGTTAACCGGTATATTCTATGCCATCGACCCCGACCTTGCGGTGGAAGACCTGCACGTAACATATATTCAATATCTTTCCAAAAATGCAAATTTCTCTTTTCAAGAAAGCAAACAAGTTGAGCGATTCTTTTAAATTCCGTTGCTGCAGAAAACCGTTGGGCCGTTGAAATACTCAGACCAAGAATCTCACTCACCCTTCTCACCGGAACACCTTTTGATAACAAGTGAATTGCGGCAAGACGTTTTGCAAGCATAATTCGTTCGGTTTTTGTAAGCAGTCCGTGCACTAATAAAAGCGCATCCTTTGTTTCATTGGCACGAGATACGTTATGCACCAAATCACGAAAAATCGTTTGAAGAACTTTCTCGGAAATCTTTTTTCTTGAAACGTGCGGCATACATAATGTACCGATATATCGGTACAGACTAATATAAAGTAGTAAACTAAAGGAAATATAAAGAACGTGGTCTTGTATTGAACCATATAAAAAGACTATACTAATCGGTATATGACAGACTGTATTTTTTGCAAAATCGTTTCGGGAGAGATTCCTGCAGAAAAAGTGTATGAGGACGAACACACTCTCGCCTTTTTGGACCTTCACCCGAGCAATCCAGGTCACACACTTGTTGTACCAAAAGAACATTCACGCAACGTGTTGGATAGTCACCCAGATACCCTTACACACATGATTCATACTGCACAAAAAATTGCCGTGGTCTTAAAAAATATTGGAGCTGAAGGAGTCAATATCATTTCAAATAATGAAACCGCTGCAGGCCAGGTAATCTTTCACACACACCTGCATATCATTCCCCGCTACACAGATGACGGACTCGCACTATGGCATGGAAAACCATATCCTGAAGGTGAAATAGAAAAGATGGGAGAAAAAATACGGAATGCTCTCTAGGTAGGTACAAACAAGCCCCGTTCCGCACGAATGCGGAACGGGGCTTTGTATTCAACAGGTCTGGAATCTCGAAGGCAGGTCACCCAGAACCACCTAAGGTTCCTTGGACAACTCCCTGTTCGGCGAACCCCCATCGGAAAAAATGGGAGACCTCTCCGGAACCTCGACGCCGCAAATGGTATCGAGAACACTCTCGCCTGTCACCGGCTGCTCAACCTTCCGAAGCAGTCCCGGCGCATCGGCAAGAAGGACGCCGAGCTCCTCGCGACTCAGGCGGACAGTTCCACCATTGTCGTCCGCGATCACGAAGAAGCCTTCGTCATACGCGAGTGTCGGACAACAATCCGACGAATGACACAGGGTAATCGCGAATTTCATTCCACCCCCTTTCTGCACACCGCACTGGTGTGCGCTGTTGTATACGACTCTTCTGTTGCGGAGAATACCTGAAAAATAAAATCCTGTCAAAGCGAAAGGCCCCGAAGGGCCTTGAAACGGACATCTTCACGGGGCATAGCATGCTCCTTTCGTCGTACTCCACACCTGCCCTTCTTCCATAAAAGATACTACGCTCTCCTTTTTGTAAGTCAATCTTTGAGTGCGTCAATTCCGGGAAGTGTTCCTTGTGCCAAGAATTCCAACATGGCCCCACCCGCAGATGATGTAAATGTAAACGTTCCCGAAATATGCCCCTCAGCAAGTACTGCATCTGTGTCGCCACCACCAACAATACTTTCGGCGCGCGATGACGCAATAGCACGAGCACACTCTTGTGTTCCAACAGAAAATCCTTTTTCATACAATCCAAGTGGGCCATTCCACAATACAAATGCAGCACTAGAAACCACCTGTGCGAGGTGTGCGAGTGTTTCTGGGCCAGCATCCACAATGGTGTCATCTGGGCCAAGTGCTTCCGGCGTAAGCACGTGCTCTTTCCCATCTACACCAAGTGTGAGGACATCTGTGTACGTCGACACGTGCGGCATTGCCACAATAGTTCGAAGTACTTCCTCATTCACGGACGCAACTCGAGATGTTCCCACAGAAAATCCTTTTGTTTTAAGTAGCGAGTTTCCCGACACACCAAACACAAAAACACTATCCATATGTGGAGCAAGAGCGGTAATAATCGGAAGTTTTGTTTCAGGTTTTGCACCTCCCACAATAAGAACAGCTGGGTGCTGTGGATGAAATGCTTCAGAGAGGTGCTCATACTCTTCTGCAAAACGTATACCCATATAGCTTGGAATGTAGTGTGGAACGCCAACGATTGATGCGTGCACGCGATGCGCAGAGGTAAAATCATCATTTACAAATATATCAGCAAGCCCAGCAAGTTTTTGTGCAAACGCTTCATCATTTTTTTCTTCTTCTGGAAATTGACGAATATTTTCAAGACACACAATATCTCCATCCTGCATATGCTCCAGCTTCTCTTTTCCCACCTCATCAAATGGCGATTCCAGAAACGAGACCGGCACGTGTTGTGCAAGAATATCTGCGACTGGTTTTAATGATTCACCTTCTACAGACACGTGTCCTACGAGAATTGTTTTAGCACCCTTTCCTTTTAAAAAACGGAGTGTTGGAAGATTTCCTAAAGCTCGCGACGTGTCAGCAACACTTCCCCGCTCCATGGGAACATTTAAATTTGCACGAACCAACACACGCGTGCCCGGTAAAATTGTTGCTTCGGTAATAGATTTCAACATATGAATACTCTACAGTTCTAACGCGGCAAGCATATCCGCAACATTACGTGCAACAAGACTTGCTCGCCCAACAAGAACACCTTGTACCGTTCCCTCATGAACAATACGTGCAATATTATGTGGCTCAACTGAACCGCCATACAAAATGGGAACCGTCATCCCAGTCGCACGACCATACATGCGTGAAAGTATTTTTCGTATAAACAGTGTTGATTCATGCACATCACTTGGATTCATGGCATACAATGAAGCCTTACCAATTGCCCATACTGGCTCGTACGCAATAATCACTTTTGCTATTTTTGCCTTTGAAATACCTTTCAAGGATTCTCGGAGTTGCTCTTCAATAACGGCAAGATGCTCTCCATGTTCTCCGCGCTCATGTTCTCCAACGCACACAATAGGCGTCAGTCCCGCAGCAAGTACTTCACGCGTCTTATGAGCAACCTGTGTGGGTGTCTCACCACCCGCGCGTCGTTCTGAATGCCCTACAATGACGTATCGCACACCAACACTCTTCAGCATTGCCGTTGAAACTTCTCCTGTGTGTGCCCCATCAGAAAAAACAGAAACATCTTGTGCTCCAAGAAAAACAAAACCGTCACTTTTATTCGAGCAACTCACACAAAACGGTGTTGGTGGACAGACAACAACACTTGTCTTTTTTATTTTTCGAGCATATTTTTTTGTTGCACTCCATAGTGCAACTGCCTCACGCGCTGACGAAGGATTCATCTTCCAATTTGCTACAAAAAGTAATTTCATAGGCACTTATTGTACCACGAAGCCCACATCCTACTCGATTTCCTCCCACGAAATAGTCACATATTGGTCGGCCGTCAATGGGAACGATGGTGGTGGTGCATAGAGAAGGTTTGCATCATAAATATAATTACGAGTCGCATACCCGTCAGGGTCATACCAAAAGCCCGAACGTTGGTTTGTTCCCAACATACCATACGTGGTAAGAAGTGTACGCGCGTGGTTTGGAGAACACCCTGTAGAATAACTATATCTACCAATTCTCCCGTTTTGAGCAATAATCGCAGCATCTATACGCAAATCATCTTCACTTACCAAACCAACATTGAAGTCTCCTTGTGCAATCAAACCAATGACATCAGATCCATCATAGCGAGTATACCGAATATCATTGGTAACATTAATATTTTTTCTTGTTGACGGATTATCTGGAAAACGAGCAGCGCCAATAGTTAAACGCGCGCCATCAATTGTTCCATTTATCCACACATGATCTTCAACAAAAATGAGACCATTCGTTGGAAATGCATAATTGGCGACAAAGGTTTCTCCACCACTCTTAATACTCAATGTTCCACACCCTGTCCCCGTACACGAACAACCATTCTTTGAGTACATGGTATTTACCTTATACAAATCAAACGTGTCATTTGTCTTGAGAACAATGTGATATCCCAACACCCCCGATGCTGCAAAATATCGTCCCGCTGATTGCGCTGCACTTTTTATTAGAGACAAATCAGAAACAATTCCCGTAAAATCAACTGCAGGTACCGGAAACTGTCGTCCCGCCTTAAATACATCTGAACGATTTGGAACCGCCGACGGAGGAAGTGGGTCTACAGGCGTACTGTGGGTATGTACCCCAAACTCTTTTGCTCCCGTATGATCAGGGTCATCAAACGTCGACGTCGCACTCGTTACTAAGTTGTACGCGACACCGTCAAAACGAAGTCCTGTGTTTGAATGAATCGGGCCGTACACATTTGCCGTTGATCCAAAGTTTACAAAGCTATTCAGCACCCACGCGTACTTTGCAAATGATGGAATTGCAAAAAGAACTTCAACAGTTCGAGAAATTGTTGGTTCTGCAAGTGTAGACCCTGTCGAGCGCACCCGCACAATCGTCGAACCAACTGTCGGCGGTGTAATGGTAAGTGAAAAATGCCCAATAACATCACCTTCTTTGTTACGAAATTCGTGTATGTACGGTCCTGATGTTGCCGTTCCGTCTCGATAATCAGTAGGCGCATGTGCTAAATGCCAACGATAATAATCAATACCAGCTTCCGCAATATGAAAAGAAAGTTCTCGAGACGTTGCCGTTCGCAATACACGCGCATTTGTTCCAGCCCACGAAACAAGTCCTGTGAGCATTACAATACCAAGAGACGCAAGAACCAAAACAGTCACCAGCATTTCTCCTTTTGACATGTGGTGTAGAGCGCGACCTTTGTGCTGTGTAGAAAAAAAGTGCATCGTATTATAAGTTATCTTTAATGGTCCGAACAGAAACCTGTGTGGTACCAACAAGTGGTGGCAACGCATCGTTGATATCATCATCCACCACAACAGTTATCTTTACAAGACGAATACTTGAAGCAGATACTGGTTGTGTAAGTGGTGTTGTTGTTCCCGCATAGTTTGTATCATAGTACGAAAAGATCGGTGTGCTTGTCGCTCGTACATTTTTGACCATAGTCCGCACCGTTTCACTACCCGTATATCCAAGCGGGGTCCCCGACGGCTTGAGTATTCCCTTCTTTAAATCTGTTCCCTGAAGAAAGTATCGTATTTGCTCTTTGAGCCCGTCGTTATCTCTATCAACATAAAACGACAATGTAGAATCAGTCGTTGTAGCAAGCACGTATGATCCAACACTACTTGCTGACGCAGAACGAAGCTCCGCACTCACGCGTCTCAGTATCACCTGCAACTCTTGCTGAATTTGTAACCGACCCTGTGCCGTTCGTGACGAAGAAAAAATATCAATAAACAGCGTCCACACTGAAATACCAATCACCACGCTAATAGCAATAACCACGAGTATCTCAGGAAGACTGAATCCGGTACTAAACGATCGTCTTTTTCTGTAATATTTTTTTATAATGAAAGAAAGTACCATAGAAACATATTGCTTAATGCTGGATAACTTCTTTTGCAGTACGTGTGCTCATAGTCATATCATTCTGGAGTAAGTGTTGCTTCATACGATACAAAATCACTAGTTACTGAAAGTGGTGCACTCGTGTACGGCTGATATCCCGATTTTGAAACAGATACGGTGTACACGCCGTCTGAAAGACCAGAAAATGTCACCTGACCAGGAGGAACGCACTCTGAAGTAAACGTGAACGAGATATCAGAAATAGTCGGCGTAACCGAAACATCATCGGTTGCCAAAAAAACTTTATACCTAAAATACCTGTTCATGTTGTGTATTGGATTAATATTCTGATCCGCAAGCGTGTAGTACGTACCTGTTGTTCCGTCGGGACCCAAAAAATTCCACGTTGTCGTCGCCGCATCATTACTAGTGGCAACTTGTAACCGAACAGCATTTTGCCCTGCAAGAGGCGGCTGATCTTCGGACTGCCATGCAATTCGATAAAAATTACTTGGTGAAGCAACGTCAAAAATTGATGATGTTAAGTTTCCTGACGGTGTATATGTTCCCGCAAAACGTACGAGCGTTAACACGCCCGCGGGCGCACTTGTTTCTATACCAGCGTCATGTGAACTATAATTTGAACCCCCGGACCACAACTCTTCACCAGAACCACCCGACCAATCCGTCTGTCGCAAAAATCCACGACCAGTTGTCTGTGTTTCTCCTCCAGAAATTTCAACATCAGCTTCAGAAATTGGTAATCCCGTACCGCTATCTTTTACTGTCACCAACAACGCATTGGGGTCAGCTGGACCAACAACAACACGAACGTCAAGATTTGAATTTGGGGCAATAATAGGAGGAAGAAGCGGGATAAGTCCGAGAAGTTGGTGAGTCCCATCATTAACCGAGAGTGTGTACGTGTCCCACTCAAGATCATTAATAACTTTTTCCCCAACATAATTTGTTGTGTGTGTCTGGTAGTATTTGTTCACGTCTGGACTTGTTCCTATTAATTTACTTCCCCGCACACCAACACTCACACTTGGAACAACCGTGCATGTTTGCGTAACACTTTGTATACTCAGCGAACTCAAAAGATCGATTGAAAAACTAATCTGCGTTACCTGCTGTTGTGCAACTGTTGCAAAAGGTTTTGTTGGGTTTGGATTACCTGTTGTTCCTTCGTACGTTTGGTCCGAAGAGTACCCTTCTTTGCTCACAAACACCTGGTATGCACCCGCACCAGGAGGAATATCCACAAGTTGGAGCACCCCATTGGCGTCCGTCACATCATCAATACGAATGTGTGGAGTTACTTGATTATTTTCAACGCGCACATCAGCAGCTTGTACGGGTACCCCGTTGGCATCAAATACTCGAATAAAGAGCGCCCCGTTTGTTGACGCCATCTCAAGATTTTTTGGACTCACACGAGTCGTAAATATTGCTGAAGAAAAATTTCTACATGCCGCACACGTGATCTTTGCTTCAACGAGCTTATAGTCTGCAGGAGAAATATCATTGGGAGTTCCGCCGAGCACTCCATCAAACGGATCGTCAATGTTTCGAACTGTTGTCGTCACGGTAAACGTAATACCGTCACGCACAAGTGTTTGTATGTGTGGAACCAATCCTGAGGGAATACTGTTCACCACACCGACTTTTGCATATGGCATATTTCGAATAATTTCAAACTGCTCAGTTGCAAGTGACGACGCAACGAGGTTGACCCGCGATGAATCAATAACATTAAACAGTGTTATGTATGCTTGGTATAACCCAACTGCAATAATCAAAAAAAGTGCCGACGCAATGAGCGTTTCAACAAGTGTAAATCCTTTTTTTGTGTACCCCACAACACGTAACACGCAATATGTATTCGTACCTTTTTTTATTTTGTTACATGCTTCAAGTTTCATGTACTATTCTTTAAATTCCTGATGAAAGTGAGTAGATTGGTGAAATCATTGATATTGCAAAAAATCCAACCGCCGCACCAATGATAACCATCAGCACCGGTTCGATAATTGTGGACATATCTTTTGTTCGCTGGTCCACTTCTGTTTCAAAAAAGGTGGCAATCTGCAAAAACATGTCTGGCACCTTTCCTGTTTCTTCTCCAACCGCAACCATTTCAGTCACCATAGGTGGATACAGGTGTGGGTAGCGTGCAAAAACAGCAGAAAGCTGGGTTCCTTTTTGAATTTCTGTTTCCGCTTCCAAAAGCACCGCTTTGTAATAGGAATTTTGAAGCACTTCAGTTGTGATAGTAATTGCAGACACAACATCCACACCAGAAGAAAGGAGTGATGCAAATGTTCGCGACATACGCGCAGAGTTTGTTTGTTGAACAAGTCCCTTAATCACCGGCATGTGCATAATGGCGGTTTCAAATAGTCGTTTCCCTTTTTTCGTACGAAATACTTGCACACACACAAGAACAAACCCAATCATTCCACCTATGTACAGAAGTGGGTGCGCAGCGAGCCCGTCTGAAACAGTAACGATAAATTGCGTTGTCATTGGCAAATCAACATTCATTTCTTTAAATGTTGAGGTAAGTGTCGGCACAACGTACATGAGCATGAGAATACCGATGATTACCATGAGCGTCATGATAATCGTTGGGTACATCATTGCCCCACGAATACGTCGACGCAGAGCAAAACTTCTATCCATCTGTTCTGCAGTAATGCGCAACGACTCTCCGAGTTTTCCCGATTCTTCTCCTGCGCGAACCATTGCAATAAAGAGTGTTGAAAACACATCTGGAAATTTTTCAAAGGCTGCAGAAAGAGGTGTTCCTTTCTGAACTTCCGAGCTAATAACTGAGAGTGTCTCGCGAAACTTACGACTCTCTGATTGCTTCTCCATAATTGAAATGCCACGCGACACAGTGAGACCTGCATCAACCATTGTTGCAAGATTTTTTGCAAAGGTAATCTTTTCAGTAAGCTTGATACGACTAAAATCCAAATTGAATTTTTGAAGCCACGACTTCTCTTTTATTTCATTTGCAGAAATAAGTGTTTCTCCCTCACTAGAAAGTTGTTTGGCAAGTGCAAATGAATCTTCCGCTTCTCCGGTTTTTTCGTACACTTCACCTGTTGTAGAAACCGCCTTGTACTTTAAATGCATGTTTCTATTATCGCACACGTTTGCATAAAAAAATTCCACATGAAGTGGATTTGTGTGCATTTTAGAGAATTTTTGTAACAACAAAAATTCGTGATACAGAGCGAGTCTCTATTTTGTAGAAGCTCCTGCAGGCACGACGGTGCCGGAAGAAGAAAACCGCCAACGGGCGGTTTTTGTGCTTCTACAAAATAGAGGCGAGCGTAGAGCTACTCCGTGACCACACGCAACACCTCCTCAAGGGTTGTAAGTCCTTGCACGGCCTTGTACACACCGTCTTCAATCATCGTCATCATCCCCTCTTTCTTTGCTTGCTCTTCCATTTCTTCCATCGACGCACGCTTAATCATGAGTTCGCGTAGTGCGCTTGAAACCTTGAGTACTTCATGAATACCGATACGCCCCTTATACCCATCATCTGTGTCTGTAACATCTTTTGGTCTATAAAACGGGACATCTTTCCATGTCGCATTCTTTGCAACCAATCCTTCTGTCTTCAAAAAGCCCATCATTCGATCAAGATCAACCGATCTTCCTAGTGCTTTCAACTCATCAGCCGAAAGTGTGTACTTCTCTTTTCGTGCAAGCACTCGCACCAAACGCTGTCCAACAATAACCTTGAGTGTTGATGCAATGAGAAATGGCTCTGCACCCATGTCCAACATTCGTGGCACGGCACCCGCAGCCGAGTTGGTGTGAATTGTTGAGAGCACAAGGTGACCAGTAAGCGCCGCGTTAATCGCGAGCCCAATTGTTTCACCGTCACGAATTTCTCCAACCATAATAATGTCAGGATCTTGTCGAACAAGCGCACGTAGTCCATTACCAAACGTCATACCTATTTCTGGTTTTACCTGCGTCTGATTTATTCGTGGCATCTGATACTCAATCGGATCTTCAATAGTAGAAATATTGACATCGGGCGTATTCAAAATATCGAGAACAGTATACAGCGTCGTGGTCTTTCCTGAACCCGTTGGACCAGTTGCGAGAATTAATCCTGTTGCTTGCTTTGTTGCCCAGTGGAGTGCCTCAAGTCCTCCTCCATGAAATCCGAGCGTCTCCAACGTAAAGCCTGATGCTCCTTCATGCAAAATACGCATCACAATTTTTTCACCGTAGTAAATTGGAAGGGTTGAAACACGAAAACTCACACGCTCGCTCTCAATATTCATTTTGAATCGCCCATCTTGCGGAAGTCGTTTTTCGTCCAGTTTCAAATTTGAAAGCACTTTAATACGCGCAACGATTCCGGCCGTTACTTGTTTCGGAAGCGTCATCGCATCATGTAGTAAGCCGTCAATGCGATACCGAATCAACAAATCTTTTTCCATTGGTTCAATGTGAATATCTGAAGCGTTTTCAACAACGGCGTGACGAATAAGTGTTTCAACAATACGAATCACCGGAAGATCTTCGGCCAATTTTTTGAGTGCTTCTCCAGACGCGTTCTCTCCCACATTTTCAGATGATACGGAAAGCGCAGTGGCTTCATTTTTGAGAATATCGCCAAATTCCAACTTCAAACTTCGCTGGTATTGAATGAGCGCATGCTTAATCGAGTCAACATCCGTTAATCGTGGAAGAATGGTTAGCCCTGTTTTCTTTTTGACAAAATCAATTGCCTTCAAGTCCTGCACGTCAAGCATGGCAACTTCCAGATCTTTTTCTGTTACCCGAAACGCAATAATATTATTTGAACGAGCAATCGGTTCGGGAATAAGTGAGAGTGTTTTAAAATCTATCGTTTCATTTTTTAAATCAATAAACGGAATGCCAATAACGTGCGCCTTCGCACGACGCAAATCGTCTTCGGGAATAATTCCTTCTGACACAATCAAATCCTCAAACGAGATTTTTTTCTTTGTCGCCTCAGCTTCAAGCTCTTGGGCTTTTCCAAGAGAGAGCATTTTGGTATCAACCAGAAACTGAATGAGTTGTTGTATGTCAAATTGCATGTAACGTGGGAATTTGAAATTAGAAGTGAGATGTTGGAAACGTGAGGAGTTGGTGATTAGAAAAGATGCAATACTTTAGATTCTATTGTAGCATTTTTTGTTCGCAAAAAAGTCATTTCTATATTTTACAGAATTTTTGTAACAACAAAAGTTCGGGTACGAAGCACACATACATACAAAAACACCCAGCATGTTTGCTGGGTGTTTTCTTTTCCGCATAATTTTGCGTATAGCCTGCGTCTGTCCGCGTCTAGCGAATTTCGTACGTAATAGACACATTCGCCGTAATAGTATTTTGTCCGACAGGGATTTGTGGAGAAACTGATGCGCTATCACTTGAAACAGTTGCTTCCATACCCTTGTACATGACCGGATAGTACCCACCACCATTTTCTGAGAAGCTCACAATGCGTACCAACTTCACGCCGAGATCTTTTGCAAGTTGTTGTGCTTTTGTTTTTGCATCATCAATTGCTTTCTGTCGTGCCTCTCGTTGGAGTGCGACTTCGTCATCAATAGTAAACGTTGGCCCGTACATGTTTGTTGCACCCTTTGCGCCAATACCTGTAACCAATGCGCCTACTTTTTCTGTATCACGAACTTTTACCGTAATGGTCTGACTTACTTCATACCCAACAAGTACTTGATTCTGTGGAGGATAGTACACAGGCATCATTTCAATACCAGCAGAAGAACCCGCCGACATTCCTGAGGCTGCTGCTGGGACCGATGTACCAGACGCGCGATATTCGTATTTTGGATTTGCACTGTAGTTTGCCGTTTGAATATCCTTCTCAGCAACCCCCTGTTCTTTGAGGTATGTCATGATTGCATTAATTTTTTCTGCCGATGCTGTTTGTGCTTCAGTCAATGTTTTTTTCTCAGCAACAACTGAAAAACCAATTTCCGCAATATCGGGAACAGCAAATACTTTTCCTTCTCCGCTCACCGCGATAACGTTCGAGGCAGAAACACCGCCACCAATATATCGATTTTCTTTTAATGCATTAATCGCCAAAACAGCGACAAAAAGTATGAGAACGATGCAGAGCCATCCTACATACTGTATTGTTTTTTGTGTTACGTTTGTTTCCATAGAGTACAATTATATTTGTAATACGAGGTACTACTCCAGTATACGCCACCTACTAGAAAACGTTACACCGCAGCGAGTCAACGCACTATGCTACGAACACTGACATGTTAGATACTTTTTTTGACCACGCCACTATAAGGAGGAACACGAGCAGAGTTACTGACATAACAGGGATTGTTATGTACCCGAGCCCTTCAACATACTTTTCTAAACACGACGAAGCCGCACTACCCGGTTCACAAAATGCTGATGCTGTATTGAATGTTTGAATAAAGACGTTATACAGCGCAACGCTGAGTCCGAAAAAAGAAAGTGTACTTGTGTACAAAAATACATCACGACGATCATACCACCGTGCAAGGCCAAATATAATCACCTGAGGATAAATGAACACTCGCTGAACCCAACACAGCGAACACGCTGCAAACCCGGCAACTTCAGAGTAATAGAGACTCCCCACAACTGACGCGAACAACACCAGAAAAGATATCGGAATCGCTTGACGACCAACAAATGGAATAAGTTTTGAAAAGGGAGAAACACGCACTATACCAAGAAGGAGTACCACACACGCAATCTGCAAGGCAAGAACGCTCCATATAATAAGCGGATTCATGAGCCAATAGAGTGGGATTGTTTCCATAGGTAGGGAGAGTATATCACCAACACTCACCATCGTCACTTACAAACGTAAAACACCCGACACACTGTCGGATGTTTTATTTTTACATAATTAATTCTGCACGTTGCACTACATTCCCATTTCCTGTTGTAATGGCTGCCCCTCAACAGGTGCTTGATACCCAAGAATTGTCGGATTTAGCATACCAAAGATCATCGCGATGTGTGCAACAATCAAAAATACCCCAACCCACAGTGCGTGCCACTTCATTCTCGTTTCTTCATCATACTTCGCACCAACAACCCCAAGTTCAAGAAGTGTAATTGCTCCAAGAGGTACGACACCAAGAAGGTACGAACCTACCGCCACAACATCTGCAATTCCCCGCCATCCTCTAGATGTAGTGAGTGGAATTACTGCGACCTGTAACAGATAGAGAGTTACCCCAAGAAAGTAAACACCAGCAATACCACCTGCGATGCGAGACAGTGTTTTTACCCACGTGTGCACATTTCTAGTAAATAAGAGATACAGCTCAGTAATTGCAATTGTTTCCGCTAAGATAACCGGAACGGCCATAAAGATAAGAAGGTTCCATGGCTGATTAGTAGCCAGAAGTTCCATGTAATGAGTCATCAACATATCAATAGTTTTTTAGTTACGAATAAAACTAATGACGTTGATATGGAGGAGCGTGAAAAATATGCGACAACCACACAAGTACAAAAGGCGGCGGCTGATCAAATACTTCTTCTAGAATTTGATAACTTAGTTTTTTCTGCAAAAGAAATACTCCGTGATACGCCCAAAGAAAAAAGAGTGCAACGAAGGTGTACACCAAAAAGAAAAAAATGGCCGAAGACAATTCAAAAACATTTTGTGTATGCAATGCAGCAGCGTCAAAACGATCGTGCATATGTTCCGTGTGAATCATCACCACAGGACACAAGAGAAGCACAAAAAGAAAAATACCTAGAAGAAACGGGGCTATTTTTTGCATACATTTGAAGTATACCCCGAGCACCATTTTTTCAAAAGCGTACTCACGTCATACTACAAACCCACCTCGTACGAAGTGGGCTTGTAGTGCCATACAATGAATGAATTTATTGTACGTTTGTGGTGGCGTCTTTAAATACAACGAGCTTGAGGACGTCATCGTACGACAATGTGGTATCAATATTTTTCTTAACGTACATCAACACAGGGGTGATGTTTGAACGTTCCTGAAGAACAACTGAAAAGTTTCGTAGTGTTGTTGCTCCGGCGAGTACTTCTACATCAGTTGTTAGATCTGGGTGTCGAGAAACAACAATCTTTGTAATTCCTTGAGAAACTCCTGTGATCGTGCCAGTTACCACTTCAGCAGGTGATGTTTCTATATCCGCGCCAATTTTTTCTGTTGTCTCAACGGTTGTCGTTGCTTCCGCACCGGTAGAGGATGGTGTGCTTCTACTGCGTTGAACAAACACAACAAGAGCAAGTACCACAACAATAACGACGGCCCATAGCACAATATTCTTTTTATCCCCCTGATTTGCCGGAGATGCGCCAAACGGAGGAGTTGTTCCACCAAAATTCTGTGTGCCTGTTGAAGGATTGTTAGTAAAACCCTTTTGGTTGTTTGCGTAAAAAGTATTCATAAAAACGAGCTACTATTAAATAACAATATCAAGAGTATATCACACTCAAAATACTGTAAAATGTCTCAAAAAAAGGGGCACAAAAGAGCCCTATTGTGCGTATCGCCGAATAACCGAACGAACAACTGCACCAATAGAAAGGTCTTCTTGAGGATAAATATTTTGATATTTCTTATTTCCCGGCTGGAGGTAATATCCTTGTGCATTTTGACGAAGATATTTGAGCGTCCAGAGTCCATCGACATCGGCAACAACAATGTCCCCCGCCTTCCATTTGTTGGTACGTTCAACAAGTACAAAATCGCCTTCAAAAATTCCAGCATCAACCATAGAGTCGCCCTTCACCTTGAGAATAAATGTTGCATTGTGATCGTTAATGAGCCACTCATCGAGAGTTAGTGAATCAAACTCGTGTTCTTCTGTTGGTGATGGGATACCCGCTTCAATAAACCCGAGCATCTTTACTTCACCAAAGAGCGTTGTGGGGGTGAGGCGCCCGAGATGATCTTTTGTAATAGTACCCGCTTCAACAAGTTTTTCGACAACCTTAAATACTGCATTTTTTGATTTAAACCCAAAGAGTCCGGCCATCTCCGCGTATGTTGGCATGCGGTGATGACGTTCGTAAAACGTGTGCAGTTTTTGTGTGTAGGAAGTCAACATTAGAAGAGTGCCATAACCGACCCCAACCTTTTGAAAAGTGACGGTCGTCGATTCCGTCGTGCCCATTGTATCAGCTCTTTGTGTCGCTTTGCTTCAGCGCGATATGAAATTCCTTGCATTATTTTTTCATCAATAACCCAGTTGAGATGATCAATCTCCTTGTCGATGTATTGTATGTACTCTTGGTACTTCATATAAATAGTTGTTAAAACGTATAACCCTTTTGATGGATATAAGTATAAGTGAACGACCGTTCACCTGTCAAACTATGTATGTGGAAAACTCACTTTTTGCTATACTCTACCTCAATGAAAAGTCTCTTTGGACCATATAATCCGTACATAGATCTTGTGGGGCATCTCACAACAACAGCACTTCTCCTCTCCCCTATTATCTCAAAACTCAACCTCACGGAAATTTTTTTGTGTGTCGTTATAACATACGCAGTTGACGTTGATCACCTACTCAACACATTTATCTGCAAGAGGATTCTAAAAGTGCCTGGATACAACGGGACTATCACGAGAGCTGATAAAGGATACACACCAAAAATTCTCCACGGAATTGATGTTGCACTGCTCGTGGGTATTCTTGTAGCACTCTACAGCACCAACACAGTAGGACTTGCACTTGCTCTGACACTCATCGGACACACCTTGTGGGATTTCATTGTGTATCCACACAATGCATCCGAAATGTTTTTGGTAACACGTGTTTGGAAACGATTTAAGCCCGGAGAGCGGACGTACCTCACTGGACTTATTTTTGATACAAAGACACTGAAATATTAAGTGAGTTTTAAGTATACACTCACTCTCTCGTTAAGCTTTTGTAGAAAAAATTTTGTGTTTTACAAAAAAAGAGTGCGAACAAAAAGACCAAGTCGTGTGATGACTACAAAACCAATTCCCCACGCAAACGGCAACCAATATGGAATGCCTAGTAGAGATGCGCGTGACCATTTCTGTTGAGATCCAAGTTTTCGTAATCCAATTTCAATAATAAGACCAAACGCAAGACCGAGTAGAAAAAGTGCCGTCTCCCCAGCGTTGTAATGCAATACAAAAATACCTCCACTGAGAAGTAGTATGGTAAGCGTCAGTGCTTTTTCACTTGTGCGGCCAGTCGCTTGTACAATAAAGAAGAGAACAAACCCAATAAAGGGCACCACAATATCTGAAGAAATAATTGTATTCATACCTATAATGAGTTTTTAAAAAATAATCCCTACCAAGGAAGTTGTTCCCCTTTAAACCAAAATTGCCCGGTCTCAGGCCGAGAGAGAGTAAAAGTATAAATTCCTTCCGCCGCTTGTTCTGGAGTAAGATCCGCCTCTTGTCCGCCCATGTCTGTTTTGACCCACCCAGGATGAACCGACGACACAACCACACTTCCCTCCAATCTTCGTGCAAGCGTTCGTGTGTACATATTGAGGGCAGCTTTTGAAATTTTGTATGCCGGATACTTTCCTGGAAAATGATCCCCATGGGCCGTCCCCTGAATAGATCCAGCGGTTGAAGAAATATTGATGATATGTCCTCGGGTATTCACCAATGAAATCATGTGTTCTGTAAAATTGGCCGTTCCAATAAGATTAACCTCCAGAGTGTCTCGCAACTTACGCGGCACAACAACGCTTTCGTCTTCATCAAGAAGCACTCCGGCATTGTTGATGAGAATATCAATGGTATTTTCTGTTTTTTTAATTTCTTCAACGCAGTGTTCAATGCTGTCTGCATCACGGAGATCGAGTTTGAACACAAAAAGATTTTGATGAGAAAAATCAACATTACCTGTAGTCGATGTGCCTATGACACGAAACCCCTCCGCAAGAAACTTCTGTGCGAGCGCCTTACCAATTCCTTTTCCTATTCCTGTAATGAGGGTCGTCTTTGACATATCAATAGATAAAAGATGTTTTATTCAAAAAAGCAGGAATGACCCGCCTGTGTCCAATAAAAATATTCTCCGGTAATACATCGAGTAAAAACCATTTCCATTCGTAGCATTTCTCAGGTTCCCTGACTTCCGGCTCACCCGATACATCGTGTGCCAAAAAATTTATGTGAACATAGTGTGTTCCATCTCCCACAGAATAGTCGTTTACCATGTTTTCAAACATCGCCCGCGCCGTTAGTCCAGTTTCTTCCTCAAGCTCTCTCTTCGCCCCAACTACCAAAGACTCACCAAATTCCAAATGGCCCCCTAGCAGAGCCCAGAAACCATTTCCGGCTCCTTTCTTCCTTTTTCCAAGAAGGAGCATGCCATCTTTTATGACAAATACATTAACTGCGACTTTCGGCATTTGTTTTTCCATACCAAAAGTATACATGACTAAAACTATTTTTATAATCAACAAAAGAACGCTACCTGGCGTATGTTTTGTATATTCAATATACAAACTACACTCCAGAAAAAACATTTCTCTATCTTTTTTGAACAAAAATTCAGATATGTGATAAATGGTGTACGTGATGAGAAATACCACAAACCTTTATTTAAAAACAATAGTAACTAGTCGCTATGCGCACTTTTAAATATGCTCTAACGTGTCGAACCTTGTCCACACAAACCTCCGCACTTACAAATGAATTCCAAAAAGATTGAGGAGGATGAGTGCAAATGGGTCTTTTGATGTTCCATAAACAAGTACACCACCTAAAATGCCCGTCACTGAAATCGCAATGAGCCCTACGCCGGAAAGTATGAACGCAACGCCACGCCTTTCGAGAAGCGCACCAATACGAAACAAGACTCGCTTGAGCGGATTCCAGCGGATATACCGTTCAATATATCTACGTCCAACAGCAATACACTCGCCCAACAGCAACACTCCGTATATCCATGTTGCAGCACCGGCAAAGAGTGAATGCATTTCAACAAGTGCATGATTTGGTCGCATCAGGTGTTCAGCAGTTTCTCCTGTTCCACTCGCAACAACTGCACCAGCAAACCCAACAAGGAGCAGTGCTCGTTCAATATGTTTCCACGAAATATTTGGCATCCACTTTTGAAACGGGAGTAGTGTCATGAGCGAATACAAAATAAGCATCGCTATAGGAAAGTGCACAACAATGGGATGAATGTCGTATGTCATATACAAATATATTTTCTAATACCAAGCCACCTTATTCTACTATACAACCTTCCCTCGTCGATGACGCATAAACAACCCCGCAACTCGTGATGCGTTTCCAAGAGGAAGGAAGTCTGTCAAAAAGTTATACGCCGCTGCGCCGGTCGGAGCAAGTATGCCACCAAACACAAGTACAAGACCGATACAATTTACTATTCCCCATATCACAAAATTTTGGCGTGAGATTTTATTCACGTATCGCGCAATACGAATAAGTTCAGGAATTTTACTAAAATCATCTTTCATAAGCACCACATCCGCGGCCTCAATTGCCGCATCATACCCAATTGCACCCATCGCAATTCCAACATCTGCAAGAGACAACGCCGCGGCGTCATTCACACCATCCCCCACCATAATTGTTTTGTACTTTGGAGAAAGATACGCACGAAGTCGATCTAGTTTTTGTTCCGGCAACAGGTTGGCGTGAAATTCATCAACTCCCGTCATACGGGCAATACGACGCGCGACGCGTTCATTATCTCCCGTAAGCATAACTACTTTTGTAATACCGAGTGATTTCAATTCAGCAATATCTTCTGCAATGTGTGACTTCAGCGCATCAGCAAGACTAAAAATACCTTGCACTGTGCCACCAACGGCAATAACGTTATTACTCATTCCCTCGTCTTCTTCATGTACAATTCGTGCCATTATTTCTGTATCAATAGGAATCTGTAATTCATGGAAAAATGCCACCTTCCCCATAACAACTTCTACTCCGTTGTGCTGAGCGGTAACACCCTTTCCACTCCACGCCCTAAAGTTTTCAACTTGAACATGTGGTGCTTTTTTTTCTTCGGCATACGCCACAATTGCTTTTGACACAGGATGGTCTGACAGTGCTGATGTTGCCGCCGCAAGAGATATGAGTTCTGTTTCGCGCATATCACCAAACAACGCAACATGCTCAATACGCAAATGTCCTTTTGTAAGCGTTCCCGTCTTATCAACAAGAACAATCTTTACGTGTTCCATCGCTTCTAAAAAATCGGCACCCTTAACGATAATACCTCGCTTCGCAGCATACCCAACACCTGTGATAAACGTAAGTGGTATCGCGATGGCAATGTCATCAGCACACACGACAAGCGTTACCGCAAGAACGAGCGCCACGTCTCTTGAAAACCAATACACAAGTGCAACCCCGACAAACATGAGAATGATGTACCACTGTGCAAATCGTTGAGCTGTTGTATTTATTTCTGCTTTATTAAGCTGTGCGTCTTCAACGAGTGCAATAATTTTTTCAAGTGTTGTCTCAGTACCGATTCTCTCTGTTCGTATAACCACACCACCTGAAACAACGACGGTTGAGCAAAACGCCTGATCGCCACTCTTTTTTTCTACAGGGAGCGACTCACCGGTAAGCGACGACTGATCCAGACTACCCTCTCCTTCAACAATCATTCCATCTACGGGCACCATTTGTCCAAGCTCTACCACAACGAGATCTCCTCGCGCCACTTCGGAGAGTGGCACTTGCACAATATCGCTCCCACGACGCACGTGCGCATGCATTGGGCGCATTTTGAGTAAACTTGTAATGTTTCGTCGCGCTCGCGCATCAGCATGTGCAGAAATAATACGCGCAGAGGTGAGCATGAGATTGATAAAAAGTGCAGACGCCCACTGTCCACTTAGTAAAGAAAATACGAGCGCAAAACTTGCCAACAAATCAACAGATGCTTCTTTGTGTAGTAGTGCGTGCACCGCACTCACTACAACGGGAATCGTTGCGAGAATAGAAATAATCACCGAAAACGCAATACCTGCTTCTGATGAAAGGAGTCCTACGTAATACAATACGAGTGAAATAACCAAAACAGTAAGAAACCCGTAATCCATGTAGGGTAGCACGTTCGTCTTCATTGCTTTAACCATCGATGATACGCCTATTGTTTTCATTACACACAATATACCCTATCTTCTAGAAATTTCGCTTGTCGGTACCTTAATATTTCACCCACAACAGACACAATTTTTATTATAAAGAGCCTGTAAAAAATTGCTTGATGAGTGCCGCGTGCGTTTTGTAATCAGGCGAACAGTGCATCTCACCATTGGTATCATGGAAGTAGTAGTAACAATCTGTTTTTACAGGATTAAGGGCAGCGATCACTGCTGCAACAGACGGATTTGCAATTGGTGTTGGTGGCAACCCTTGGTACTTGTATGTGTTGTACGGAGATTCGATAAATTTATCTTTTGAAAGAACTTTTGGCCACCACTGACCGTTCTGTACCTTTGATGCCTTGGCATATTGTAATGTCGCATCCAGTTGTAATTTCTGTCCCGCAAAAATACGATTCCAAATGATACCTGACACAAGTCGCATATCCCGAGTGCCCACCGTCTCTTTCTGAATAAGTGACGCGATCGTGAGGGCGGTCGTGAGCGGTACAATCTCTTCAATTGTTGTACTGTACCGAGATGCAATATTTTCATTAAATTTTGTATCTACCACACCTCTCACCTCACTCGGTGACGCGTTTGCATTCACAATATACATTCCTGGAAATAAAAACCCTTCGTCTGCATTCAAAAATTCTTTTTTTTCTTCAGCACTCCACGAAAGCACTCGCGCAAAGGCGGCAGCAATTTCTTCCTTTCGAGCGCCGGGGGCAACCGTTATAATTTTTTCCTGCCCCGCAAGTGCCAAACTGTGCTCCATCGCAAAATTTGAGAATGATGCAACCGTCGAGGCGCCCAGTTCGCTCAATTTTGAAAACGCCACAAGAACACTCGCCTGCAGTGGTGATGTCTTACTTCGCAGATATGCCTCTACCCTCTTGTCATCAATGATTGTCTTCGTGCGCGGATTAACGGTCACCGGAAATTCTACAGCAAACGCAGGTCTGTGAGTTTGCTGAAATCGCACGTACCCCACAAACACGTACGGCATAATGAGTACGACTAGCGCACAGGAAAGAACTATTGTCCGCACCTGCCGATATGTGTTGTTACGTTCTGTGAGCGCCATTACTAGATAGTATATCGGAAATAGACTGTATGGCCAAAAAAGGCACATCACACTCATACTTCTTCCCTTTCTCATTACCACTCAAGATATTCTTTGTATTAAAGCATTTATATACTCATCTTTGTATTTTCTATACGATGCATAATCATCAACATACTTTACATATAGCTCATTTTTTATAGCCGAATATTTATGTACTTCATCAGGGTGGGACCGCAAGTAATCTCTCATGCGAATCATTTCCCTACCGTGTGAGTGTTCCTTAGGGAAAAAATGTATGTTAGCTAACAGTGTATTATCTTTTACAACCCGAAAAAGTCGCGAATCATCCATAACAAATTGACCAGCATATTCAAAACCAACGTCCAACATTTCACGCATGTGGTCTTCAACAGTTTTTAAGCTGTCAACAAGAACGAGTATGTCTATGCAAGATTTGCCCGACATTCCAGGCACCGCGGTACTGCCTATGTGTTCTATTTGTACACCCTCTCCGAATATTTTTCTTACCCTACCAGCGTATATCTCAAACTGAGTTGGCCATTTTGGGTCATATGAAACTACATCATATTTTCTATCTTTATACGGATATTTGTTTTCACTCATACAAAAAGTATACCAGTTTAATAAAGCCGTGTCTGATTCCAAACAACGTACCTATATACATATTATTGACAAAATCCAGGTCTGATATATTGTGGGGATATGCAAAAACAGCATGCCACAACCGCAAACTATTATCGCTACAACACCTCTTTTTTCGTGGGGCTTGTTTAAGGCGCTGAATCTTTTCTTCAACTTCTCAAAACCGACCCCATACAGGTCGGTTTTGTTCTTTACAACTACATCTACAACCTCTTACCAGAAAGGAGCTGTCTCATGCAAAAACAGTTAATACTCTTCTGTGGTCTGCCTGGAAGTGGAAAGACTACAATCTCGAGGGAGCTTTGTAGAATCACAGGGGGAAAACTCATCGATCTAGACGAGTTCAAGAAAACGGACGTGGACCCACTACTCGTGAAAAGCGAGATAGATCCGCCGGAGGTTCGATGGACCTACTACCAGAAGGGTCTGCGTGCGGCTCTTGCATTGTTTGCCACCGGCACACACACCATCATCATTGATGAAGTATTTCATCTGGCGGAACTACGGCGGAAGATAGCCAACTTCTGTCGCGAACAACACATCACAATCACTTGGGTTGAAGTACGCTGCCCGTACGATGTTGTTGCACAGCGGTTGTCATCCAAGCCTCGTATCGGGCACATCCTGTCGACCGAAGAAGCACTCGCGATGAATCGTCTGTTTGAAAACATCTTCGAACCATTTCCAACGCTCAGCGACGGACATATAGTGGTTGAGAACACAGGGTCTGGGAGGATTGAAGAAGTAGTTGTTTGTATCTTGGAAAAGATGCATCGGGGGTAACTCTCCAAAAACTTCGGTGCCGGGCGGCACCGAAGTTTCCTTATTATCGGTATAATTATATACATATGAGAATTTTATTTATCTGCAAAAACAACCAATTTCGAAGCCAGATGGCTGCGGCTCTTTACAACATACTGACCAACACCAACGATGCATCATCTGCAGGTACCTACGTTGGTGCCCCTGACGCGCTTGAAAATGTTCCTATTGAAAAGTTTTTTCAAAGCGCAGACTTCTTTGAATTGATGGAGCACCACGGCATGTACATACGCGACATGCGCACAAAAAAACTCTTACCAGAAATGCTCAGTAAGGCAGACATTGCTGTCTCCATGGCCGAAGAACCATTTGTCCCCGAATTCCTACGTACTGCAAAAAATGTTATTTGGTGGACAGTAGAAAATCCCCCAGTCGCGACAAAAGAAGTTTCGCAAAAAACATTCGACCAGATACTTCCTCTCATCCAAAATCTTATTGTTTCGTTATAAGTGACAAGAAGGTATCTGGCTTTGTTTTTCTACACATCTACTTTCACGACGCCTCTATCTCATTCATCTTCCTCACAATCTGATCATAGAGATCGAGGAAATTCTCTTGTTGAGCTTGTAGCCGAGCATCGTCAAGACATTCAAGAGCTCCTTCAATGTCACTAATCGCAACATATAAATCAGCACGTTCTATTTCAAAAAGTATGTGCCCTCTACTTGTTCCATCTTGTACAGCAAGTGCCTCCTGTTGTTGTGTCCATTGAAAAACGGCTTCCATTGTTTCAGAATCTTGAGGTCCTCTATCACGGAGCATTTCGAGAACCTTCTTCTTTTCTACCTTTTCGTTTTTTGGAGGTCCTTCCATGTCAAAAGTATGCCAGTTTAATAAAAAGGTATCTGACCTTGCTTTCTCTTAACGAAATCTAACAGGAATCTCTATTGTTTGGGTGGTTTCTCCATTTTTTGCACCCTTACTTGTGATTCGTATCACTCCTGTATCAGTTTGTATGTACGACATCATTTGTCTATCTCCCACAACAGCACTGAATTGTGTTGGTAATACAAGCCAATCAGTTGTTGCCTTAAGAATCTCTTTATTACTTAGTGATTTTCCATTTGCATCAGACACCTCAACAATTCCCGCCTCACTTTCATTTGCAAACCATCCATTTCCACTTCCAAGCTCAAGAACCTTTTTGCCCTTCACGGTCCCCAACAACTTCAAAAAGGCCGGCTCACCAACATATTTCTTCCCGTAGTTGATGACACTCGCGCTCTGTGTTTGTTTCTTTGTCCAGGTATGTTTTTTCATTTTACTTCCTCCATTTACGCTTCCTGCTTTTTAAGATTTATTAATGATCGACAGCAATTCCTTGTGTAATTTTTCCGTAGTCACAAGAATCTTTTTTGAATCAAGTGTCCAGGGTTCCCCTTTTTCATTTGTAACTACACCACCAGCCTCACGCACAATACACACCCCCGCCACCACGTCGTGCGGAACATTATCCAAAAAATAGATTTCAGCATCCCCCATGGCAATTTGCGCCAATTCATAGCTACTCGCGTCAATAATTTTTATGATTCCAGATGTAGCAGCAAGGCCTGAGTGTATCTGATTAAAATGGTCCGATTTATATTTTCCACCCGAATAATAAAGGGCCTGTGAGAGACTCCTCTCCGAAACTGTAATCTGCTTGTTGTTTGCATATGCACCCTCCCCCAAAGACGCCTCGACGAGTAAATTGAGAGCAGGAAAATAGAGCACCCCACACACTGGGCTACCATCTTTTGTCACACCAATCGACACACCAAAAAGGGGAATGTTTCTGAGAAAATTAGAAGTACCATCGAGTGGGTCTATGTACCACACATACTCAGCAGACATATTCTCGTTGGTCCCTTCCTCTCCAAAAATTCCATGACCAGGAAAATTGGCATTGATGATTTTTACAATCACATCTTCGGATTCCCGGTCTGCCCTACTCACCATTGAAGCAGCGTCAAACCCTTGACCTTTAAATTCTGTGTCTACATTCCCGTAATAACGCATCAAAACATCACCTCCTGCTTTTACTGCCATACTGGCGATATTCTTTATTTCTTTTTGCATCTCATTTTTCATTATCAAACACATGTTCCGACCCTTCTCGCGCTAAAACCTATCTCTCATTAGGGTGACGTAGTAAAGGATGTTAGAACTGTCTTCCAACACCTGAACGATACAAGCATCCATATTCCGACATTCTACTAGCGATTTTCAACTAGCTTCCTCAATTCATCTACAACTGCCTTTTCCCAGAATTTCATTGAATACCATTTAATCAACGGTGTTGCAACAATACGCAACCACTTTTTATGAATTGTGACTTGGTACGTGTAATCAATCAAAGTCCCCTCGGAATGTTCAGACAACATTAGTTCCTCGTGCCCAGAAGTTCCAAATTGATAGCTATCATTATCAGAAATAAATCCTTTTCCAGGCAATATCTGAGTTTTCATACGAACCTGGAAATTTCTACCGAAAGATTTTACCGTTGCTTCCATTTCCAAATTATTTCCATCCCGTTTATTAACCACTACTTTTTCAGCAACCTTTGGAAAATACTTTGGTAACTTTTCAAAATCAGTCATTATTTCAGCAACATCCTTAACAGGTGCTTTAATGAGCCAGCTATTGTGAAGTGTGATTTCTTTCATACAGCAAGTATATCAGTTCCAAATTCTCACTAGGGTACCACCTGGCTAGAACCAAAACATCGCCTGTTTAGAGGATGTTTTGGTTCTTTTCTCGTTTGGGTGCCCATCGGGGATCGAACCCGAGATGACAGCTCCACAAGCTGCAGTGTTACCGCTACACCATGGGCACCATGCGGAGATACTGTACCAAAAAAGTCCGAGTAAAGCGACAGAAGCACTTACTTTTCAATAAGCGTCTGTGCTTCGGTTGTTCCAACATCAACAATATCAAAACGTACACGACCAATGACTTGGCCACGTGCAGTTTCAACCGACACACGCCAACTACCCGCTTGAAGATTTTCCTTCATGGAATATCCTCGATAGCCACCATCACTTCCACCAGTAATCGGGAACGAGACACTGCTCATTGTTTTCCACGTGTTTCCTTCTTTGTATTGCCAGTTGTGAACGATTGCCGTGGAAAGCTTTGTGGGAGCAAATACCGACGTCCATACATACACAGGTTCTGCAGGTGTACGGTGGTATATTTCAGATAATCGAATGTAGTCAGAAAGAGTGTGTGGTTCAACGGAAAGTCTGTACCCGTCGTCAACACGAACCACACTATGTGCTACGGAAAAATCTTTCAATGCGAGTGGTACGGGAGGAATGATATTAGTAGCGTATGCAATCATATACACAATCGTGACCATACCAATGCTCTGCATGAGCACATGGCGAACTTCATACACATGTTCTCGTGAAAAAAACGTGAGTAGTATGATGAAACAGTAGACAAGAATAATACTGATACACACACTCACCAAAAATTGAAACACTCCAATTGAGTGCAGAATAACAGGCACAAGAAGCACACTAAACGAAAGGAGTGCAATGAAGAAGATACTCACACGAAACACCATCCGCTCATATCGTGCGCGGAATGTTTCATTTCCGATAAGCATTCCTACAAGAAATAACATGAATGGCCAACTTGCAGAAAACGAGGCACTGCGGAAGTAGAACACGACCAGTGCGCTAAACAAACCACCGAATACCACCTGCATTGTGAGCGGTGCAACTGTAACGGCCCACTGCAATACCTTGTGCTGAGCAACCCGTGCTTCTTGTAGTGCGAGAACGATGATACAAAAACCAACAATACAGAGATACACAAAGAGAACAAGTTGGTTTGATAAGAGATCTATACGACTGAGCGTGAGTGAGTCCATAATAAAACCAAACACAAGCGCAACGGCCGACAGAGGTCGCTCATGCTGTTCAAGGTAGTTTTTTACTTTATGAAACGTTTCGCGCATATATGTAGAATAACACCAGAACTATGAACTACGCGACTTCGTTGCATTGTGTAAACGTAAGGTATAGAGTTGCCTTAGAAAGGAGGCGGCCATGAAGCGCAAACTCTGTTGGGCAATCCTCAAGAACTTTGGACGCCTCCTCTCCTGGGATTTCTGGGAGAAGACTGTTCGAAACCCGGACTTTCCGGCTTGGCTATTCGTCAAAATGACCGTGCTGTCGGCTCTCTACGACATCGTGCTCATGGCCACCAAGCCCGGGTACCCGTCTTCGACGGATTAGGTCCTATGCCGCAGTGGTGTAGGACCTTCTTCTTGTCTAACTTTACTCAGTAAGAGAGGATTTGGTCACGTGTAATTTTCTGCTGAAAATTCACGCGACCCCGGCTCGGCCCGTCGGCCTCCGCCTTTCAAATCCTCTCCTGCTCGTTACATACTGAATACAAAAAAGAATGGCATAGGCCATTCTTTTTTGATTCTGTGCGCAGGAGAGGATTTGAACCTCCAAGCCCTTGCGGGCGCTACCACCTCAAGGTAGTGCGTCTACCAATTTCGCCACCTGCGCGTGAGGGCAGTATAAACCAAAGTTGTCATATAGAAAAGAGAATGGCACCCCCGCTTGCGCAGGAGTGCCATCGCACCGTGGGCGACGCCGTTAGAAGACGTTGCGGAGGCTCCACGAAGCGTTGTCGGCGCAGTCCAGACGAATGCCGACAGTAAAGGGGGTACCGGGACTGAGTCCCCTCTTGTTCCACTTCGCCTGGATAATCGGAGAGAGGTCATAGAAGACCATCCCACCGTGCTCCCTGCGGTCGATCACGACGCAGACGGCTTCGGTCCCAACCTCCTCGAAGATGGCCCAATCACCCCGTATGAATCCGATTCCAACTTTCATGTACAGCTCCTTTCTGAACGGTTGGGTGGGTCGCGTTGTTTGCTACTCTGGGGTCATATTGCTCCAAAAAACATCTGTGGTCAACCACGTTAGAGAATCAGATTTTATCTGCCACAAAAGTGTATATCTTGAGATTAAATTATAAAAACATAACTATTTTGCAAAAACACACCATCTCTAACGTGGTCAATGACTTCCCTAGCGAACGAAAAACAGCGGCTTATGCCGCTGTTTCTTGAGTTGTTGTTTCTTCTGCAACCACTTCGTCTGCGATTTCTTCCTTTGCATTTCCTGTTGAAATATTGACGGTGTGCATTTTACGCATCTGTCGGCGAATCTCACGTGCTGCCTTGTCACGGATGTGATAGAGCTTTGCACGACGTGTTTTTACACGACGAGTAATCTCAATTTTATCAATTGCAGGAGAGTAAAGTGGAAAAATTTTCTCAACACCGTATCCGCCAGATACTCGGCGAACAGTAAATGTTGCTCCTGGTGTTGTGCCACCTTTTCGGCCAAGAATAGTACCCTCAAATGCCTGAAGACGTACTTTTCCCTTTTCCTCAACCTTAACCCACACACGAACAGTATCACCCGCCCGGAGAGGGAGTGCCTTTCGTTCGTCCATGTTTACCGGTGATATTTTTGTTGCTTTTTGTGCCATATTTTGTGAAGAGACCATACTCTAGCACGATAAAATCGTATACGCAAACGGCCCGTCGGAGTGCCACCACTCCGACGGGCCTTGTTGTTCTACTGAGGAGAAACCCACTCCACAGACAGTTCCTTCTCGCCCACCTGAAACGAGATGAGTGTCGAGTGAGGATGTGGACCAATGCCCGTCTCGAAGATCTTGATCCCCTCTATGGTCGCAACTTCATGAACGTAGCGCCAAAAGCCTGGCCCGCCGATATGCGGCGAAAACATACCCGCCGCCTCGTCTAGAATCCTACAGACAAGTTTCTGCTCAGGTTCCATCGGTATCTTCTCCTTTTTTTGGTTACCCGCATGAGACACCGCGTAGAGATACGCTTCCTCGAATGCGTCACCCTTTGGAGTCCGGTTTTTGTACCCGAGCTCCTTAGCCCGCTCACGAAGTGAAAGTCCGAGCGCGCCGGCAATAGCACCATTGAGCGCAGCATTCCAAATGCGAATATTTTCTGGATCTGCATCAAGCCACTCGAGTACTTGATCCGGAAGCGGCATAAACGACCTCCTTAAGAACTACCCCTGGTGCGAAAGATACCAAGCTCCTAAAACTTTGCAAGTATTTTAAAAGACAGGCCCCAATGTGACAGTCAACAATTGTCACACTGGGGCCTGTTACGTCGCTGAGTCTTCACTTGCCGCGCTGGAGAAAGTTGCCCTTGACCCAGGGCTTGACCACAGTTTCGCCCGCGCACCTCATGAACACCCAGAGCGCAATGATGAGAAGAACGACAACTAACGCGAGACCGGCGATTACCCATTTCACTTTAGGTTTCTCCCTTGTGGTTGGTCCGCGAAATTGCAACTACCAACGAGAATATTAAAGTAATACTTTGTATTTATCAATACCTCCTACTTTTCCTCTTTTTTGAGAAGTTTCTCCGCTTGGACAAAATCAGGTGGCAACGGAGCCTCCACAGTTATCTGTTTACCTGAAGGAAGGATGAGTGAGAGCGAACATGCGTGCAGCGCAAGACGCTCAAAGCCGAGTGCCCTTTCTTGTTTTGGTGCATAGAGACGATCACAGAGCACGGGATGATTAATTGCCTTGAGGTGTACACGAATTTGGTGTGTACGTCCTGTTTTTGGACGTAATTCAAGATAGGTATGTTGCGCCCCACGTTCCAGTACGTTGTATTGTGTTATTGCGTCACGCATAACACCGCGCGCACCTCGTTGTGCAGACCACAAACGTGGATCAGTTCTACTTTTTCCAATCGGACGATTAATGACATCTGTTTCTTTTTTTACAATACCGTACACAAACGCACGGTAGATTTTTGTTGCCTCTCGTTCTTGAAAAACACACTTAAGATGCACGAATGCATCCTCTGTTTTTGCAATCACAAGTACACCAGATGTATCGGTATCAAGACGGTGCACAATACCAGGTCTATCCACCATCATGCCGTTTGAAAGCATTTGTGGTTCACCTACCGTTGCACTTTCTGGATACTGTTCAATCACCCAATCGGTAAGTGTTTGCCCTTTTGTATACCCATCTTCATGCACCATGACACCACTCGGTTTGTTGACGAATACAACATCGTCGTCTTCGTATAGAATTTTTATGTTCATAACAATGATAGTGTAAAGCTCAAAGTCCAAAGCTTAAAAAATAAACTGGGTGTTCTGACTTTTTTGGATTTTGTGCTTTAGATTTTGGATTTTTTACAGAGTTTTTACTGTATAGAAAACTCTGTAAGTTTTTCTGTTGCTTCTCTCCATTCTACCTGTACATCTCGAACATGCGCAAGAAATGGACCTTTGTGCAGGTGCTCAACGAGTCGTTTGAGCTTGTCTTCTGGTCCCTGTGCCACAACCTTTAATTCTCCAACACCTTGATTCTGTACAAAGCCTTGAAGCCAGAGGGCACTTGCGTGCCTTTTAACAAATTCTCGGAATCCAACATTCTGGACCTTCCCTAACACCAATACCTCTATTTCATGCATACCTCTATTGTGACTGTTGAATATGAAATGTAAATAAGGTATCGTGTACGGACACAGCAAGCATGTTGTGTCGTTGGACGCTTGGCCCCGCTTGCGCTAAAGCTTCGGCTGGGCACGTCAGTTGATAGAACAAGTATATTTGGGCGCTTAGCTCAGTTGGTAGAGCAACTCTTTTACACAGAGAAGGTCGGGGGTTCGAATCCCTCAGCGCCCACAGTGATAAAATCTGGTCGAGTTTACTCGGCCAGATTTTATTATTTTCGTGCTAAGGGATTCAAAAGGCGCAGACACACCTCCTGTGAAAGATGAAATGCCGAGCCATGGTCGCGAACACTTTACATTTTGGCGCGCATGCGACAAAAAGCTTAGTGATTCATAACCGAATCCCCCACACAAACAAAGAAACGAGGCATGCAGTGTTCTGCAACTATTGGTTTGTGTAGCGCTGAGGGATTCGACAAAGAAAATTTCTTTGAAACGAACAAAAAATATTGACCAGAAGCAGGTTTTTTGTTTTTTGTCCTCCCGGCAGGAATCGAACCTACATCAAGAGCTTAGAAGTCTCCTGTTTTATCCATTAAACTACGGGAGGAATGCTTTTGCCAAAAAATTTAAACTCTTTGTACGTTTTTCTTCGATGACAATTTGCACAACGCACAGTGCACTTCTTTATTTCTTTCAAAACCGACTCCCAAGAATAGTGTCCTGAAAGCATTTTTGATACCGATTTAAACTTCTCTGCACGGTTTTTATGATCAAAATCCAATACTATAGGATCTTGTTCACCGCAGTCAACACACGACTTTGTAGACAAAAACTCAAATAATTTTCTTCGCACACCAATTCGGTGACGTTTTTGTGCTTTATAGAGGTCTTCTCGATGCTTGTAAGGCATATGGAGGATTATACTACAAAGTTCTAACCCTACCACTAGCGTCTATCTTGGTTCTGGAATGGCGACGCCATGTATTTTTCTGTATTCAAATTCAACCGCTCGACGAGAAAATACTTCGAGTGTTGTTCGAATGTTTGTTCTATCAACTTCTTCTGTCCTTGGAACATCCACGGGAGGTGTAATCGTTTTGTTCATATTTTTTACTTGGAGAAAAAATACTAACGAGAGTGCAATTCCTACGCTATCAACAAGTATCACACAACACAGAACACGCACCCACACGCTATCTGATGATTGCGTTGTAAAAAAGGTACGCGCCTTTTTTTCTATATGTTGTTCTAAGTCGTGAAGAGATGCCATGATTATTTCTTTAATGCTATTGAGAGTGCTGCACGCACAACCCACAACGGAGCACCTTTCGCTCCATCTACACGCTCCACTGTTTCAAGTGTTGCCTGAGTCACCCGTGCATGAAACGGAAGCGAATCAAGAAGTCCAAGAAGTTGTGTCATTTGTTTCCACGATCCCTCAGAAAGAATGCTTGCCACAAACGTCCCCTCACGTGTGAGCGGGTCTTCCCCTTCTACTTGAACTTGTAGCACGGAAACGGGAGTTCCAACCACACGACGAAGTCCTTCAATATCTTCAATAATTGAAATGATATCATTCGGCGTTTTAAAAAATGTATTTACCAACGCCCGCTCTTCTTTTAAACTCGAAAGAACTCCTGCGGTATCTCGTACGTTTCGTTCGCGCTCAACTTGCACTAACAGTTCTTCTTGGGTGAGAAGAATTTCAGCATGATACTGATTCGTACGAATAAGTACCCACACGTACATACCGACACACACAACCGCCACAAGAGCTGCTGCATACACCGCGTAGTATCGTTTTATTTTTTGAACTACTGTTGTCATGGTGTTATACGCTGCACCTCAGGGGACGTCGTACCACCCAGAGTCCCTTGTGTTGTCGACGACGTAAGAGTGCTCACTGTGCGCACCGACGAGGATGTTGCCGTTGTTGTAGATGATTCAAGATATTCAATAGGATTTCCTATTGCAGTAAGTACAAGTGTTATCACAAAATCAATATCTGCACTTCGTGCCAAACTTGAAACCGGAACATCTACTCGAGAAAAAAGTGGTGATGAGCGAAGTGAATCACCAAGCGCAATGAGCGCCGTGCGAGTTTGGGCACGCCCCGTAAGTGTTACTGCGACTTCTGCCCCCTTGGCACCATACGATATATTGTGCACAGAAACGCCTGTAGGAATACGGGGCATAACATCTTGTAAAATAGATGTGAGAGACCTCTGAGAAAGCACGCCTTGCAATAAGTCGGAGCGATCCTGTAAATCAGTAAGTACCTCTGTGCCACTCTGCTTACGCTGTAAATCAACAAGTGTTTTTGTCGCAGCAAGCTGGTCTTTTAAACCACCAATAGCTGATGTGGTGACTATCCACGAAGGAACCAAAAAAAGACCCAGAAGCACAAGTGAACAAATACCAAACACTAACACCACCAAAAGAATTCTTCTCCGGTGTTCCCATGCAACAGTGCGTTGATTTTTTATTGGGAGCAAATTAATCACATGTGTATTGTAACGCATCGCACACTTTCTGAAATACCCCGCGCACGTGGAATACTTTTTTGTAACAAACGCTATTCGTGAAGTGCGAGACCTATTGCGGACGCATATCCCAACGATTCAGCAAACGACATTTCCGGAACATACCCCTCCAAAGAAAAAGCATTCACCCACACATTTCCAACTTCAACAGGAATGTGCAACTGAGCAGAGAGATAATCCGCAAGACCGTGCATATTTGCATTCCCCCCAGAAAGAAATACTCGCTCAATAGGAATACGCGGGGCACTGGCATCTTTACTATCTTTGTGCGTCTGCCAATAGACGATGTACCGATCTAATTCCGTGGTTATATTTTTTACGAACGTATCAAGTCCTCCACGAATGGCCGCATCTCCTGCAAAACGCATTCCTTCTTCATTTTTTATTCGCACTATTTCTTCTTCTGTCATTTCTGGACGCGCCATACGCATCGCATCATCAACACTGTCTCCTCCAATTGCAACGGTCGCGGTAAAACGCACAGATTGTCCACGAACAACCGAGATACCAGAACGCGTTTTACCAATATCAACAACCATACATGCTCCCATAAAAGATTTTGGGACAATGGCACGTGCAATTGCTTGTGCCTCTATTTCAAGGGACAGTGGTTCAAGACCTGCTGACATAAGAAGATCTGTGTACTCCTGTGAAGCGGTTTGTGGATACGCAGATACAGATACCAAACGCTGATCTCCAACAGGTGGCGTATTTTGCACTACATCAAAATCAAATACCGCCTCTGCTGGAGCGAGTGGCACATTTTCTGCCAACTTAAACTCGAGAACATCTCGCACCTCTTTGTCGGAAATGTTTGCCGGAACGTACGCAGGAAAAATGTACCCCTCTTCCTCAGGAAGTGATGCTCGCACAAAGTGAAGCACGTGCTCTTCTCGAAAACGTGATAATACCTCAATGAGTTTTAGTGCATCAACCACCCTTCCATTAACAACAACTCCCTTTGGAATAGTTGCCGCTCCATAGCCACTCACTCGTCTGCCGTGCGTATGACTTTTTGAAAATGTTAAAAATTTTACAGAGTGATCAGATACATCAATACCAGCAGCTGGCGTTGTGAGATACGCTGGTGTTGGAAAAAGAGAAAGAACTCGTGACGAAAAGGTCATGCCTCTATTCTACTCACGACAGAGAACAAGCGCAATAAAAAATGTGTTATTGTCGAACAAAAAGAGAAAGGTTTCGAAACACAGACTTATCCTAAACGGGCTCCTGGCGGTATGTCTGTATCAGGAATAATGAAAGAAAACTTTCGTTCTTCACCCTCGCCCATAGACGCGGCAAATAACATACCATTACTCTCAAGTCCTTTAATGATGCGCGGTTCAAGGTTTACTACAAACGCCGTTTTCTTTCCGACGAGTGTCTGAATATCAGAAACGTACTGTTTAATTCCAGAAACAATTTGTCGTGGTGAACCCTCTCCAAAATCAACAGACAATTTTAGAAGCTTGTCTGTTTCAGGAACTTCCTCAACAGAAAGAATCTGCCCGATACGAATGTCTGCTTCGTGTAGTTGGTCGATAGTAATCATATATATAAGTATAAGTTCAAAATCCAAATATCAAAATCCAAAAAATTATTTTTCTTTCTACTTTCTACTTGCTCGCTCGTTTTCTATCTAAAAATCTCTGTAAAATAATTGCAGCTGCAGATGCGTCTATCATACTATTTGCTCCCGTAAATCGTGTTGCTTCCTGTGAGGAAAACCACTCGTGTTCAAACACCACTGGCACAGTAGTTTCTTTTTCAAGATTTTTTTTAAAATTCTGAATTTCAGGCATAATCACATTATCGTTTCCTTTCGTATCTGCTGAATATCCAAGCACAATAATATTCACATGCTCTTTTTGCGCAATCGCAACAATATCCGACACAAGCGTGTGTGTGTTTTGCAAAACCTCCCGTGGAAACGCGAGCGTTTCACTGGTGTCCGACAGCGCGATACCTACGCGTTTTGTTCCATAATCAATGCCGAGGATCATGACAATATAACTATAATATACGACCACACATTCTAATAATTCACCTTTATAAAAACTTAGAGGGGTCGCGCATAGCGACCCCTTTCAAAACCCATCTCTCACTAATAACACTGAACGACAAAACCGACGATTTCGTAGTTCGAATCACCATCCACATCGTCTGTGAGCCAACGTGTTTGTGGTCCAACATAGTTGCACTTCAGACCAGGAGGACTCTTGGAAAGAAATGCGACCAACGAATCTCGATACCTGCAACCCGCCACACCGTCATACCAAGTGCATTCCTCTTTCGGGAGATAGTTCGGAACTGCTTGGATTCCACGGTCCTCACACTGGAGTGTATTTCCTTCAATGTCTCGTGGCGGAACCCCATCACTCTCTATCCATTCACTACCAAGATTGATGAAGTTGCACAGCAGCTTGGGATTCTGTCTGCTGAAGGCAACAAACGAGGAGAAGAAGTCCCCATCAGCTGTTGGAAAAAAGTACAGACTGTTTCCGTAGCTGATTGGAGCCTTCTCCTGTCGTACCAAATGGTTTCTGTGAATACTCTTCCCTTGTAATCCAACAAGAAGCATTAGAGCCATAAGGATACTGGCAGCTAGAGCTGTTTTTTTTAACACGACCTATTCCCCCTTGAGGTTTATGAAACGATCCAAAAGAACTATACAATAAAAAAATACTGTTGCAAGTTAACCACCGGACCAAAAACACACCGGCCAATGTTTTGCAAAACCTCCCGTGGAAACGCGAGCGTTTCACTGGTGTCCGACAGCGCGATACCTACGCGTTTTGTTCCATAATCAATACCAAGAATCATGTACGTGGAGGTTCCTCAACAGGTATATGGAGTAGTGCAATGACTTCAGCGGCAACTTCTTCGTAGTCACCTTTTCGGGCGCGTTCACGAATATCTTCACGTTCGGGAGAGTCGAGGGCTTCACTTATACGCCCTAAGTAATTTTGTCCCCATTCGTAGACAGCATTTGAGTTTGATGCAGCTGCACCAAGCGAGCGTTGAATGATACACCGCCGAAGCATGTTGCGATGAACAAGCTCGAGACGTCTCTCGGGTAATTCTGGTGTCACTGGCACCTCTGATGCATGATGTTCAAAACCTTCCATATATATTTAGAGTGAAAAAGACTTATACATACCTAACCCAACTCCTATCGAACCAAACTTTTGATCCTCTGAAACTTTCCAATGTTGAAGTTCTCCATCAACACTTACAAATACATCGTATCCAGGATATACCCCACCCACACACGAAGACGGCATTGTTTCCGTCCAAAAAGTGAGGCAGTCGTTCGGCCATACAATTTTTTCCGAGCTTACAAGCTGAACACTTCTAATATATGAACCTGGACCAATTCTTCCTTCGTTTTCATTATCTTTACGAACGGTTTCTTGAATACCTTTCACAGCATCGGGTTCATTTTCAAAACCAGAAAAAAGTATTTCTCCTGGTTCGTTAGTATCCACAGAAGAAGAGATTTCTTCGTTTTTTACTAAACCACCCAACACATAATAACCAAAAACCCCAATGAGTATTCCAACAACCAAACCTATACTAAGAGACTTTGTATCCATACAGTGTGCCCTCGGTAGGAATCGAACCTACATCAGCAGCTCCGCAAGCTGCCGTCCTATCCGTTGAACGACGAGAGCATAAAAAGGGTTGTACGCGGGCGCGAGAATGAAGTCGTTGAGACGGAAATTCGAGCGGCCATGTTCCCCGACTGAGCTTTTATATGATACCCCATACGAAACTCAACAGGCACACTCTAGCAAACTTGCGTGTTCTGCGCCACTAAAAACCAGCAAGTTCTACAATTCGATCAGAGAATGTTTCGTGCACCTCCTCTTCATCAAGGTAGTCCAACAAAATATCACGAACATCGTCTGCCGAGACATCGGCAAGAGGCACAATAATGTGCGGCATAAACATCTTTTGTGATTTAAGAAGAAGTCGATTTGGCAACACGCGTTCATCTACCCAAAAAGATTCCAAGGTACGATAGGGAAAAAGAGTATCATCAATACGCACTCCCCTTTCTTGAATTTCATACTGAATTATTTTTGGATGACGTAGGGCATGAAGACCAAGTGCCACAGCACCAATACCAATCACAAGCCCGAACAAAAAATTTCCTAGAAACGTCGCAAGAATAACTCCAGCGATTGCAATAATACCAAGCCCCCAAAACCAATCGGAGCTTCGTGCTTTGTGTTCGTATTCGTACGTCTCCCACGTAAGGTGTGTTTGCATAGTAATAGAAGTTGGAAGTTAGTGGTGAAAGTTAGAGATTAGTTTGGAACTTGGTCAGGGGAAATACAAAAAGTGTACACATATACGATAGCACATTTACTCCTTGCTCAAAGTCCACTTTGTTAGTATCTTCTTGGTACCAGTGGAGCAAAAGACCCATTATTGCTACACTAGGTTTACGGAGGAGTCGGATAGTGGTTTATTCCAGCGCACTTGAAATGCGCCGTGCCCACAAGGCACCGTGAGTTCGAATCTCACCTCCTCCGCAACGATTCACAAGAAGTGCCCTTCGGCACTTCTTGTGAATCGTCTACTAGGGCGAGGTGAGATTCGAACGACGGAGCGATATTTTGTCAGTAGACAAAATCGCGAGTCGGTGCCCAGACAAATTTTTTTGACGACAAAATTTAGTCGCGGGAGAAAAACGTACTCGTGGTCTCACCTCCTCCGCACCTGATGCAAAAATGCCCCGCAAGGGGTATTTTTTGTGTCAGGAGGACGAGATTCGAAAGTCGGACCGAGCAAAGCGAGGGAGACGGGGTCGAGAACACTTAGGATTTTTGATTCCAATGGAAGCAAAAATACTTAGTGATTCGTGACCGAATCTCACCCCTACCGCCAAAATTATGAAGTGGCTCATACCCATCAGTATCCTCGTATTGTTTGAACTCATTGCAGATGTTCTTGCAAAAAACTGGTCCCTACGAGGAGGTTGGCTACTTGCCGGAGGAGCGCTAATCGCATATTTTCTTGCAAACACCTTTTGGCTTTTTGCCCTTCAGAACGGCGCCGGTCTTGCTCGGGGTGCCGTAATTTTTTCTGTAGCTTCTGCCATTCTTGCCGTCGCACTCGGACTTTTTGTATATCACGAACCACTTACGTACTACGAGATAGCCGGCGTCCTGCTTGGTCTCCTTGCCATAACCCTCATTTTTTGGAAATGAGCTTATAATAAAAAGGCCTGAACACTTACCATGCACGCTTTATTTTTTCAGTATCTTGAAACCTACCGCCTATTTGCGTACGCAGTTATTTTTATTGGTCTTCTTCTCGAGGGAGAAGTCACCCTCTTTCTTGCGGCGTTGTTGGTGCACCAAGGTTTTTTAAATTTATATGACACCCTTGCTCTGACATTGCTTGGGGTTTTTCTCGGGGATCTTCTGTGGTTTACCTTGGGAGAGCACCTCTCGTTATATAAAAAAATCAGTGCATGGGTTGAAAGAGAGGCGGGACGATTTGATCACATCTTCCAAGCACACACATTCAAATCACTTTTGGTTACGCGTTTTTTGTACGGGCTCAGTCGACCAACACTCATTCGTATGGGCATGCTTCGCATCCCAATTAAAAAATTTCTTGAAGCAAATATAGTCACAACGCTCGTATGGTCCTCTCTTGTGTGGATTATTGCCTACGCATTGAGCGCCTCTATCCTTTCAACACGACATTTCATACCACGCCTCGAAGCAGGTATTGCGCTCATCATTATTGCCATCATTGTTCTCAACAAACTCGCCCGACGGTTTATTGAAAAAGGACTTCTTGAATAAGAAGCGACCGCTCATTTCTGAGCGGCCTTGCGCGCCTTCTGCTTGGCGAGCCACGTACGTGCCTGAGCCTTGGGGAGCTCGGATCCGGCGAACACCTTTCGCGGATTGAAAGGGGTTGGGAGACTGGTTCCACGCTGTCTCCAGACATCGAAGTGAAGATGGATGTTCTCTGCCGAACCCATGGCGGTCTCGAGAACCCCCCACACACAGCGGTAGAGGTTCCTTCTCTTCCCGTCCGAGCACTTCACTTCGTAACACAGATCCTCGTCGGCGGTCACCCTCCCGATCACTTCCGAAGTGTGTCCGGGCTTCGCTCTGATGTACCACACAGTACTCATGTCCTTCCTCCTTTCACGATCGAATCTGGCGAGACAATACCACCGCACAAACAAAAACACCAGCGTGACGCTGGTGCCTTTTGTTATTTTGCTGTTTTTTTAAGAAGTTGCGCGAGACGTGACTTCTTTCGGGAAGCGGCATTTTTTTTGATAATACCGAGCTTTGCAGCCTTGTCGATAGCCTGGTAGGCATTCGCAAGTTTTGCTTGTGCATCCTTGGCACTACCTTTTCCTGTAAGATCTCGAATATCCTTAACCACTTCTTTCATTGCACGTGTGCGGCGCAAGTTAACCACACGTTTTCGTGCTGAACTGCGAAGTGCTTTTTTTGCTGCTTTAATTATTGGCATATGTGAGGACAGAATAGCAGATTTTTTATGCACGTCAACGTGCGGTATACTGACACCATGATTTCACAGCTCACAGGAACTATCAGCTATACAGAACCTGGACTCATTATTCTACAGGTTGGCGGTGTCGGATACGCAGTAAATATAGCGAAAGATACGGGTGCAGGGCTCCATACAAGCGATACACTCACCCTCTGGACACACTTAGCGGTCCGAGAAACGTCTATGGAACTTTTTGGATTCACCACCAAAGATGAACTTTCTCTTTTTGAAATGCTTTTAGCGGTTCCTGGAATTGGCCCTCGGTCAGCACTCGCTGTGCTTTCTCTTGCAAGTGCCGATACACTTAGAAAAGCAATCTCTGAAGAAAATATCACATATCTTACGAAAGTCTCCGGGATTGGAAAGAAAACCGCAGAGCGCATTGTTATTACACTCAAAGATAAACTTGGAAGTAAGGGTGAACTTAGTGGAGAACTTAAAGAAGACGCTGATGTTGTTGAAGTACTTGTCTCACTTGGATATTCACAAACAGAGGCGCGAGATACCGTCAAAAAAATTGACCCAACAAAAAACGGCACCAACGAACGCACCAAAGAAGCATTGAAAATTCTTGGATCCCGATTGTAGATACAATAAGGCCCGCGCGAAGTACTTCGCGCGGGCCAAAATCTCAGGCCAGCCACTGCTTGTGGCGACGAGTGTGGAGTTCCCACTCCCTGTAAATTCCGGGGAGTTTTTCTTTCACCGTTGCAACGAACGCTCCCCGCAGAAAAATTCGCGGATAGCGCTCCACCACCTTTTTCCACAGACCGTTCGCGCCGTCGAGGGGGTCGAGAAACTGCGCTTCCGACGCGCCTGAAATCGCCCCTTCTTCAAGAGAGAGGACCACACTCCCCCAAATCTCTTGGAAAATTTTCATTCCCTCCTTTGCGATTGCCACTTCATCCGGCCCAACACGTTCGAGCCGGTCCAAACACTCTTTAGGTGTCAGCACGATGTTCCTCCTTTGGCTTTACTGAGATTATTCTGAGAGAAATTGTACCAATAAAAAATAAGAAGTCAATATGACCGTTTTTCTTGGATTGTGCCTCTAAACGAAGGAGATATTACCAGCTTCCAGATGAACCTCCCCCACCAGAACTTCCTCCACCAAATCCTCCGAAGCCCCCTCCACTACTCCCACCACTTCCAGAACCGCCAATCCACCACGGAATAGTAGAACCTGTTGCTTTATGTTGTGTGTATTTTTTTGATACAAGAAAATCAAACAGGAGACCGAACGGTACTAAGAGTACGAAGGCGATGAGACCTGCAAACATAAAACCAAAGAAAAGCCAGATAATGCTTGCGATAACCCCGCCGATGATTCCACCCGCCCACCACGACTTTGAGCGCGCGAGAACACTCGCAATATACACAAGGATAAAATAAAAAAAGAAAGACAAATCAACTGAAAACCCACCATTTGTTTCAGGGGAAGCTTCAGGTAGTGCCTCTCCTCCGGAAAGTGCTCCTATAATTGCATCCACCGCACCGTTAATACCACCAGCATAGTCGCCGTTCTTGAATGCAGGCGTCATCACGTCATTAATAATCCAAGAACTTTGCGCATCGGTAATGTCTCCCTCAAGCCCATACCCAACCTCAATCCGCATTTTTCGTTCTGTTGGTGCAACAAGAATAAGGAGTCCGTTGTCTTTTCCCTTCTTTCCGATTCCCCACTCAGCAAAAAGTTCTACAGCATAGTTTTCAATAGTATCTTCTCCAAGTGAGGAAATGGTAACAACCGCAATTTCATTTGTTGTTGCTTTTTGGAATGCATCGAGTTTTGTTTCGAGTTCCGTCTTTTGATCCACGGTAAGAATCCCTGCAAAATCATTTACAAATCCTGACGGAGCGCCTGGACTTGTATATGCATACGCACATATAGCGCTCGTTAGAAACAAGACACTAAAACAAAATGAGGCAAATCGACGCATGGATTAAAGTTGTACTTCTGGTGCTTGTGCCGCTGCATCTACCGACTCAAAGTACGCTCGTTCAGAAAATCCAAACAAGCCAGCAATGAAGTTTCCTGGAAAACGTTTTACACGGAGATTAAATTCTTTGAGAATATCGTTAAACCTCTTTCGCTCAACACTAATTCTATTTTCAGATCCCTCTAATTGAGACATGAGTGTTTGTACCGTATCTGCAGATTTAAGTTGTGGGTAGTTCTCCATAACAACAAGGAGGCGTCCGAGCGCGCCTTCAACCTGTGTTGCTGCGGCTGCTTTTTCATCAGGTGTTAGCGCACCAGAATACTTTGTACGCGCATCCGCAAGATCACCGAACACTTTTTGCTCTTGTGCCATAACCCCCTTCACTGAATTAACAAGGTTTGGAATAAGATCAAAACGACGTTGGTATTGTGTTTCAACTTGCGCCCATTGGCCATCCGCCTGCTCATTGAGTGTTACAAGTGAGTTGTATGTTGACCACAAAAAACCGCCGAGAATAACGACAACCGCAAGAATAATAAGCCATGTTTTTTTCATATGTGTAGTACCTAAGAGGTTTGTAATACCTTGTAGTATATCGCCGACACCTCACAAAATCAAAATAATGTTTTTTAACACAAATACGGTATGATTTGGGTATGCTCAATACAATACTTCGTTTCATTAAGCAATTCATCCCTTCTCAGCTCTTCCAGAAGCTTCAACCTACGTACCACTACCTTCTCTCACTTGTAGGGGCTGTTATATATCGATTTCCTTCACGCCACATACACGTCGTGGGCATTACCGGCACGAAAGGTAAATCATCAACCGCAGAACTTGTAAACGCGGTTCTCGAAGCAAGCGGACACAAAACCGCCGTACTCGGCACCATTCGATTTAAAATTGCCGACACCGAAACACGCAACCTCTACAAAATGACCATGCCCGGACGATTCTTTGTTCAAAAATTTCTCCGAGATGCCGTCAACGCACAGTGTGATTGGGCAATTATAGAAATGACCAGTGAGGGCGCAAAACAATTTCGCCAAAAGTGGATCGACATGGACGCTCTCATTTTTACCAATCTTGCACCAGAACACCTTGAATCACACGGTTCATTTGAAAAATATAAAGACGCAAAACTTTCTATTGCGCGCCAACTTGCACGGTCACACAAAAAAAATACTGCGATTATCGCTAATGCAGACGACCTTGAGGGGCACCTCTTTTTGGAATGTGGTGCTGACCGCGCAATTCCGTTTCGACTTACTGACGCAAAACCATACACCCAAACAACCAGCGGATACGAGTTTGGGTTCGAGGGCACGCGTATTCACCTTTCTATACCAGGACTTTTTAATGTATACAATGCACTCGCAGCTGCCGCATTTGCGCGTAGTCAAAACATTCTAGCTCGACACATCAAAGAAGGACTCGAGCACGTAACGCGCATTCCCGGACGTGCAGAATTTATTCGCGAAGGTCAAGCGTTTGATGTTGTCGTCGATTACGCCCACACACCTGATTCACTCAAGAGTGTGTACGAAGCATTTTCTCTTGCACGAGTTATTGGCGTTCTTGGAAACACCGGTGGTGGACGTGATACATGGAAACGTCCCGAGATGGCACGTATAGCCGAACGTTCCTGTGAACATATCATTCTCACCAATGAAGATCCGTATGACGAGGATCCTGAAAAAATTCTTGAAGAAATGTCGGCAGGTATTCAAGACAAAACAAAACTCTCTATAATTCTTGATAGACGACAGGCGCTCCGCGAGGCACTCAACATGGCTCAAACAATGTCATCTGCAAACACCCGCCAACGCGTTGTTGTTCTTATTACCGGAAAAGGCACCGACCCATTTATTATGGGACCAAACGGAAGTAAGCAGGCTTGGGACGATGCCACAGTTGTCCGCGAAGAATTACAAAACTCACTAAACCAACCACCAAACTCCAACCCCTAACCCTATTACTTTGGGATGATGCCACTATTGTGAGAGAGGAACTGAAGAATATGCTGAAATAGGCATATTAAAAAATCCGAATATCGAAACCCGAAACAATATCAAATAGCCAAACCAAAACTAATCACTAACTCCCAACTTCCAACCTCCAACCCTCCATTATTTATGAATCCCGTTAGAGATTCTTCGATTATGCGTTCCACTTCTTTTTTGGGTAAAAAGAGCTACTATACATGTATTATTTCAATAGCAATGAAAACACGTTGTGTTTTCTATCTCTAACGGGATGAACGACTTCATTAAATTTATTTTCTTCATCGTCGCGGCAATCTTTTTTGTTTCCTATGTTCAAGACAGTGGCCCTCTCCTTGGAAACCCTGGATCATTTAGTCTTCTCGGCGGCACAAATCAAGGTCCTGCAGCATACACACGATCATACGATAGCAATAATGACGGCACTATTAGCGACGCCGAATACAAACAAGGTGAACTCGATCGCATTGCGCAAGAACTCTTAAGTATTTCACAAGCCACACAAAAAGCACTCGACGAAAAAAATCGTTCACCTTATTACGGCATGGTGAATCTTGAGTACGGCAACACCTATACCGACAGTTCGCGCGAAGAATACGTCGTTGTCGCAGCATCGAGCAACAACCCAGCGCCTATTGTTATTTCTGGATGGAAACTTGAAAGTATCATTTCAGGAACACGTGTTTCAATTCCACAAGGTGTTGCCCTTCTTGAGGGTGCCTATCCACAGCGACACGAACAAAATGTATTTCTTGCGCCAGGAGAGCGCGCCATCATCAACTCACGATACGCCGTTGGTATCAACACAGGATTTTTGGAAAATAAATGCACGGGCTACATTGATCCGAGATACACCATTTCACCACCACTTACCCGCTCATGCCCCTCTCTTAAAAACGAGAATCTTTCCACTTTTGGTATTACGCCGAGTGCCTTTCACAATACCGATGCGTACGACACATGTATGGACGGAATAGAAAGCGCTCGCTCATGTGAACGTGGATCATACGCAAGTACAACACCAAGTATCTGTAAAGCATTCATAAAAAAATATTCCACATACGACGGATGTCTCGAACTCCATAAAACAGATAGTGATTTTTTTGGAGACACGTGGCGTTTGTTCTTAGGATCAAATAAAGACGTGTGGAGAAATGAGCGCGAAGCAATTGCCCTCATCGATGACTCCGGAAAAGTGGTAGACATACTCAAACTCTACTAATCTTCCCCCAAAAGCTATCTACTGACAAAACTATATTTGCGTGGTATCGTGCCACCAGACACACCCAAACAACAGGAGGGGCTCATGCCCACCACGTCTGAAAAGTGCTTTGATGGACAGTTTATCGGAGAAATCCGCAGTGGAAGTTCGCTACTGATAACTGTCAATAGGAACCCGGCCTTTTACGGTGTGATCAAGAGTGTCACTCCGGGGACGCGGGTCACAGGACTACCCTCTCATGCGACCTTTGAATTTTTCTGGGGAGCACGCATGGGAAACGGAACCAACTCTGAATCATGGCGATCGGTTGGTAAGATCGTTCGCCAAAAAGCGATCCGCTTTGAACTCCCGATGAAGCACGGGAGGAGTCATCTCGGGGCATACGTTATAATCGAGGACGGAAACACTACATATACAGTGTTCCTTGGCTACAGCCACCTCAACCCACGAGACGTGCTTGGGCTCCCCGAATGGTTCATGTAGGACGCAGCATTGCACAAGAAGAGGGTCCGCCCTCTTCTTTTCTATTATTGACAAGAGCGCCACTTTCAAGTATTAATGACGTCGGACGTGCAACAAACCAACCAAAGGAGGCACCATGAAAATCGAAGCGCTCAAGGGACTGCCACTGAAACTCAAACTGGTTTCCTACGAAGTTCTGACGGACATGCTTGAGGGAGAGGTCGCCACCCTCAAAGCAAATCTGGAAGAGGCCCACAGAGAGCTGGTTCGACTCAAAGAAGCCAGCAATAACTCTGAGTCAGCCCTCAAGATGCAACACGACACGGCACTGGAGCAAGCCCGAACGGCAGAGGCGCGACTCGAAGAATCGCGTCGGTCGTTTGACACACTCATCGGCAAGATGTTCTCAGAATGACATCCCAGGCCGCCCCACAAAGGCGGCCTTTTCTTTATAAAAATTGACGATGGAAAAATAACGTTCTACATGATACGCTCGTTCCAGATGCACTATCACCAAAAGGAGTTCGTATGAAAATACCACGTGTCTCTTTGGAAAATGGTGACTTAGGGAGAATCATGACTGCCGAAGAAATCCTAGCGCTCCAGACAGATCTTCCCGCCCTCCACCTCAACGAAGGAGGTAACCGGCCACCGAGGGGAGAAGGCTACGCCGATCTACGCTTGAGGTTAAAGCCTCACAACCAACTCGTTCCTCCACCTGCCCTGACGCCGGAAGAGGAGGTTGCGCTGGAGAAGCAGATCGGCGAACTCTTCGGAGGCGAATAGAAAGATTCGTCCAACAAGCCACAAGCGGCCCGCACGCAACGCGGGCCGTATTCTTACCTGACAAAAAATAAGCACCGCACACGATACTCACGATCGTAAGTATCGTGGACAGTTACCGAAACAAAATAATTCCCACGGCTACCGATACATTGAGTGATTCCTTTTTTCCTTTCATTGGAATTTCAATCACTTCGTCACATTCTGCAAGAACGTCATGGGATACTCCGCCAACCTCATTACCAAACACAAACGCAACAGGCCCTTGTACCGATATATCGGTACAAGGTTTTGAACGCGGGTCTTGCTCAACGGCAATAACCCGCACACCGTCTTTTGTAAGTTTTTGTATGACGTCATTTGTTTCCTCGGCATATTCCCACGCTACACAATCTTGCGCACCAAGAGCAACTTTTGCTAGGTCTTTTCGATTGCGCCCGAAACGGTCAACGGGTGTTGGTGTCACGCCACACAGATACAACTTTGAAACACCCGCAGCGTCACACGTACGAAAAATAGATCCCACATTGTGCACGCTTCGGATGTTATCGAGAATGACGTACGTATTCATGTAGCGTGTAGCATACAACACGAAACACAAAACATGTAGGATGTAGCAAAAAACATGCGGCAATAAAACATATCCTACTATTGATACAGAAACCGTTCCCTAATTAATGACAGTGATCTACCGCATAGCTTGACTATTTATATTATATCTTATATAATGTAAAATAGAAAACAACAAAGGGGGTCCTATGGACCATAGAATTACCGCCGACGATGGACAGGGTGGCGTCACTCACGTCATCATGTCGCGAGAACTGCTTTCCAAGATGGTTGGAAACGCCATTCTTGAATCTGTTCTTGCGTCAATGCAGATCGAGGGTGAAGAATTTCCCCCAGGAGTTCACGTCGAACTCCAAGAACCCGTCATCCTGCCGGAAGCGCTACTGAACACCGACAAGTCAGCTCCGCGGAAGCGTTAGCAACACCGCGGTTCACGTATTATCCACCCCGTCACTCGAAAGTGTGATGGGGTGTTATCTTTTTACCCAAACAGTAAAAAACGTTTGTCTGAAAACGCATTTTGTTGTACAGTGTCTCTGTTTCCACTAGTAATAGATATATCCGCCCGTAGCTCAGCCTGGTAGAGCACCTCCCTTTTAAGGAGTGGGTCGTTGGTCCGAATCCAACCGGGCGGACCATTCGTAAAAACAGCACACAGGTGCTGTTTTTACAAAGCTAAAATCCATTTCTCCAGAGCAATTTCAAGTGGGGGGCCGTCACGTCGTGCCTCGTGGTAGAGTGTCACAAGTTCGTGTGTAAGCTTATGCAATTCTTCGTGAGAAAAACGAGTAAGCGCACTTCGTGCCTTGGTAATTGAAAATGATTTCATTCCTTCAGTGTCCCCCATTTCCACAAGAGCAAGTGTTTTGAATTGCCACCATATAATTCCGTGAATTTCTTCAGAGGCCTTGCCTTCACGAAATGCCTGCTGTAATAGCACCCACGCATTTTTTTTATCACGACGCGCACATGCATCTGCTATAGCAAATGCATTAAACTTTTTTTCTTCTTCTTTTGGCACATCAAATACCTGTACTTTTGTTGCGTGCTCCTCAAGTGCTTTGCGAAGTGGTGTAGAAAGTTTTTCCTCGAGAATAACAAATATGTGCTCAGATTCTGCGAGTGCTTGCGCTAGTTTTACAACAGCGTCGCTAAACGCCTCGATGCCGAGAGCAAACTCTACAATGACAATATATTTTTCTTCAAAAAGCCCTTTACTTTCTACAAGCTCCCGGAGGCGATCTGGTGTTGCTCCTTCATCCACAAGCCGAAACACCTGCGCGTGTGGGCGCTTAAGAGCAAGAGCGCTGAGAATCTCATGCGACCTCTCTCTCACTTTTTTTCTATCTGTTCCGTGAAGGACGTATAACATAAATAATAGGTGTTGGAAGTTAGGAGTGAGAAGTTGGTGATTGGTTTGGAACGTTGGTTATTTTTTGAGCTTTATACTTTGAGCTTTGTGCTTACTCTCTTCATCTCACTCCAACGTTTTCCTGACGATGCTTCTGTGAGAACAGGAACGCCTCCTGCCTTCTCTGGTGAAAGTGCCGTCTCCATAATCTCTTTCATCACAGGAACAATTGTTGAGACACTGTCTTCACGTACTTCAAAAATAAGTTCATCATGAATTTGCAACACTAACCGCACATCTGGTGAGAGATTATTTTTTGTAATGTACTCGTCTGCGCGAATCATCGCAACTTTAATAATATCTGCGGACGTTCCCTGAATTGGTGCGTTCACCGCCTGACGCTCTGCTTCGGCCTGCATAAATGGCAACGGTGAACGAATGGCGGAGAGTTGCCGTCGGCGCCCAAAAAGTGTTTCTGTATAACCTTTTTTACGCACCTCGCCCTTTGCTCGAGAAATGTATTCCCGCAACCCAACAAATGTTTTTTCATATTCCGCGAGATATTTTTGTGCGTCACTGCGCGACATCTTTGCTGTGGCGGCGAGTGCGTTTGCACCCATGCCATAAATAATACCGAAGTTAATCACCTTTGCTGTCCGTCGCATATCCACGGTGACATCTTCTGGGGCAACACCAAAAATTTCTGCCGCAACCGTTGTGTGAATGTCTCCACCTTCGTGAAACGTCTTCACCAATTTTTCATCGCGCGACATGATTGCGGCAATGCGCAATTCAATCTGCGAGTAATCAAATGCCACGAGTGCATATCCTTTTTCAGCGACAAATGCTCCACGCACTGCGCGACCGAGTTCTGTTCGTATTGGAATATTTTGTAAATTTGGATTTTGCGAAGAGAGTCGTCCTGTTGTTGTTCCCATCTGCATGAACGTTGTATGTAAGCGCCCATCTTCACCAATTAGAGACGGGAACGCATCAATGTATGTTGAAAGTAGTTTTTGCAATTCTCGATACTCTAAAATTTCGTTGATAATCGGATGTGCATCAACAAGCTTCTGTAACTCCGACTCTCGCGTAGAGCGTTGTCCTGTTGATGTTTTTTTGCCACCCTTCAATCCCATTTTTTCAAACAAGACATCCCCGAGTTGTCGAGGTGAGTTTATGTTAAATTCACCCCCCGCATGCTGGTAAATTCTACGAGCAAGCGCGTCCAATTCACTGTGATAATCTCGCGACAACTCCTTGAGATACTCAACGTCGAGACGAATACCCACATCGGTCATTTTTGTGAGTACGGGCGTCAGCGGTTTTTCAATTGTTTCCAAAAGGGGTGTGAGTCCCTCCTTGTGAAGATCTGCGACAATTTTTGTGTGTGCAACCTTAAGTGATTCTGTTTTTGCATACGCGAGAATATCTTCTTCAGAGGGCGATGTCATATCTGAATTGAGCAACCACAACCCGAGGCGTGCTTCTTCAAGATCGCGTGCTGAAATTATTTCTTTTACTGGCTCTGGTGCATCTTCAAAAAGTTTTTCACTACGACCAAAATGCTCCTTGAGACGCGCTGTGAGCGACCGAAACCCGAGTTCGGTAAAAAGTGTCGTAACCACAGATGTGTCCACACTCTCGCTCCATGTTTTTTCTGGCAACACAAACGAAATCGGCACATCACGACGAATCGTTGCAAGCATTTTTGAAAATTCAGCATCTTCTTTCCCTTCTTGTAGGAGTTTTACTGTGCGTGCAGTAACTCCAGATGCAATAACTTTTTGCTCATCTTTTTTGAGTGCGGTGTATATATCCTTAAGCGAACCGAATGTGGTGACAAGTGTTGTTGCTGTTTTTTCACCAATACCTGCAATGCCTGGAATATTATCGGATGGATCCCCGCGAAGACCTTTGTAATCTGGGAGCAATTTTGGACCAAATCCAAAACGAGCCTGCACATCTTTTTCTCCGTATAAAATAGTGTCATGCATTCCTTTGCGAAGCGTAAACACACGAACCCGATTTCCATCCACGAGCTGAAGCGTATCCATATCACCCGAGGTGATAACAATTTCAATATCATCCCGTTTTTTCATTTGCTCAACAATCGTGCCCAACACATCGTCCGCCTCAAATCCTTCACACTCATACAGTGGTATTGAAAGTGCCTTGAGCACATCACGGCTACGTTCAATTTGTCGTACCAAATCATCTTCAATTTTTGCGCGCGTTCCTTTGTATCCAACAAACGCTTCGTGCCGATACGTTGGTTTTGGTAAATCGTACGCAGCAACAATGTAATCCGGCTTGAGTTCTGCCACCATTTTTAACAACATTGCCGAGAGACCATAGAGCGCACCTGTTGGCTCTCCTGTAGGAGATGCAAAATCAGGAAGTGCGTGATATGCACGGTGAATAATGGCATGCGTATCAAGAAGCACAAGACGTTTTGTTTCTTTTTTTACAGTTTTTTTTGTTGGAACTTTTGCCATACTTACAGTGTAAACGCGCGCGTTGTTTCATCTACAAACTCGCACACAACAACGCGCGCTCCCTCAGGAATACTTTCTGCAACTCGTTCAGGCCACTCGACCATCACTAATGTTTTTCCTTCACGAAGGAGCTCCTGCCACCCCAACACTTCAAGCTCATGTGCGCTTTCCATTCTATACGCATCAATGTGAACGAGCGATTTGAAATTTGATATTTGATATTGGTCATTGGAATTAAGTCCATATCGTTTTTCAATGACAAACGTTGGACTCGTTACGTGTTCAGTTACACCAAGCACCCGCGCGACCTCTTTTACAAATGCCGTCTTCCCTGCGCCAAGATCACCCTTCAAAACAACGAGTGTCGCACCACCGTCCAGACATTCGAGCGTCTCTACAAAAGCCCGCGCAAGCGTACTCACCTCTTCAAGTGACCGACATTCTACCCTTTTCATATGGACATTGTAGCACCTCATTGGTGTGTCGTTTATTGATGAAATGGTGGCATGTGGTATGCTCACACGTAGACAAGAACTAATCTGGAGGAACCTACTTGTGGAACGGATACCCGGCGACAAAGACCCCATCCACGTCGCGTTTGGACTACGCACCCTTGGGTGGAACCGCGAGATTCTCATCTGCATGTCCCAGAAAGAGCCTGTGTTCGAGAAACTCATGCTCCTCAAAGAGGTTGCCGTAGCCGGTCGATGGAAGTCCGCTATCGCCAAGATGCGCAGTGCAGCACTTCGAGGCAAGCGGCCTCCGTCGCACACACACGTTGCCCTCGAGATTTTTTCGAGGATTTCTCACAAGGTCGCCCCGTAGGCGACCTTCTTCTTTTTTCTTCACTTTATTTGCTACACCCAGCACGTAGCTTTCAAAAAAGCTAAGTGCTGGGTACACTATAGGTATGGTTATTTTTGACGAAGACAAACAAAATAAAAAATTTCAACAACTACGCGAACAAGAAGAAGAGGAGTTAATGCAGGTGCTTTCGCAAAAATATACTCTTCCCTACGTTGACCTCTCGGCAACCCCCATTAACCCAGACGCACTCATTCTTGTTCCTGAAGCATTAGCTCGTGAGGGCATGCTTGCTGCTTTTGGAATAACTGGAAAAGTTGTCTCTGTTGCTGTACACGCACCAGAAAATACAGCCACAAAGTCCGCTCTTGCCGAGCTGGAAAATCGCGGATACAAAACAACTCTCTTTCTCACTTCAACAAAAAGTTTGGAATTTATTTGGGATAGATACAAAGACCTCTCCTACAGTGCCGGAAGCAAAAAAGGAATGCTTGATGTGGGTAGCGAAGACATGACTGAGCTCGTTTCCAAAGTTCGCCACCTTGAAGATATTAAAAAACTCTTTGAAGAGGCGCTTGGCATGCAAAAAACGCACCGCATTTCTCGTATCATTGAGGTGCTCCTTTCCAGTGCCCTTGCCACCAAAGCATCCGACATTCACATAGAACCCGAAGAAACCAGCGTGCGTATTCGTATGCGTCTGGACGGTGTGCTTGCTGACGTTGCAAATATTGACGCAGAAACATATCATCTCGTACTCTCTCGTTTCAAATTACTTTCTGCACTTAAACTCAACGTACAAAGTGAGGCGCAGGACGGACGATTCAGTATCAACTTCAAAGATGTCAGCATTGAAATTCGTACCTCTATTCTCCCAGGACAGTACGGCGAGTCTATTGTGATGCGTATTCTCAACCCTGATTCTATTTCTGTGTCCATCGAAAAACTCGGCATGCGCGATGATTTGTTTGCGGTAGTAAATCAAGCGATTGCAAAACCAAACGGACTCATTCTCACCACGGGTCCAACCGGTTCAGGAAAAACGACGACACTCTACGCGTTTCTCAAAAAAGTGCACACGCCCGACATTAAAATCATCACCATCGAAGATCCAATTGAGTACCACTTGAAAGGTGTCGTACAAACACAAGTGGACAGCAATCACGACTACACATTCCAAAGCGGATTGCGCGCCGCACTTCGACAAGACCCTGACATCATCATGGTGGGTGAAATTCGAGACAATGAAACGGCCGAAATTGCGATTCACGCCGCACTCACTGGTCACCTTGTGTTCTCAACACTCCACACCAACTCCGCAGCGGGTGCATTCACTCGACTCATCGACGTTGGTATTAATCCCCGCATCCTTGGCTCTGCGCTCTCACTCGCACTTGCACAACGACTTGTACGAAAACTATGCGAAACCTGCAAACAAGAAGTACCACTTGAGGGCGATGAGAAAGAAAAAATCGAACGCGTACTTGGTACGGTTGTGGATACAACAAAAATTGCAGGACTTCAGCGAGAACGGGTGTGGCACGCAAGCGAAAAAGGATGTGAAGCCTGCAATGGTCTTGGCTACAAGGGACGCATGGGGTTGTATGAAGGAATTGTGGTGAACTCAGCAATCGAAGAAATTGTTGAATCATCACCGAGCGAGCGCGAGATTAGAAAAGTTGCCGACGCACAGGGATTGCTCACTATGACCCAAGACGCAGTGATCAAAGTACTCGAAGGAAAAACAACCACGGACGAAATTATGCGCGTGGTTGATTTGAGCGTTGAAACAACAACCCCAGAAACTCCAACACCACTTCCTGAAATCTAAAATACGTAGACAAAACGCAAAAGAAGCGTTCTAACGTACTAGAAGTTAGTGGTTAGTAGTTAAAAATTGGAAGTTAAAAAAACAAAAACTTTACAAAACAAGAAAGCCACACTCCAGTGCATAGTGTGGCTTTCTTTATTCATTAAAACGGGTACTATTGAGTGTAGGTAAATTCAACAGAAGAGAAATCTCTAAGCAAAACCACATTGTTTGTTAAGGAGACTGTTCGCTATCTCGATGCGAGATCGAGACAACCAACGGATCCTCACCCACTATGTGCATGTGACCATGACGTTTGCTTAGAGGTTTCTCGCCTGTTTGCTGTGTTAGCAAACAAAATTCTTTCAGCGAAACAAAAATCCCTCGTACGAGGACTTTTTGTGCGCCTACCCCTACCACATCTATTTCTTAAAAGAACAACAGTATCCTAGCATACCCACTCTGATATGTCAAGCCCCTCTCAAAAACCCGCCCGAGAGACTACGCCAGAGGTTCATGATGTCTTTTTGGATGCGTCATTACGCCCAACTCGTTGGGATGATTACGTGGGACAGGCGCAAACAAAAAATAATTTGCATATTTTACTTTCAGCGGCAAAAGAGCGCGGACACGCACCTGAACACATCCTTTTTTATGGCCCCGCAGGTCTTGGAAAGACAACATTGGCACACCTTATTTCACACGAACTCGATGCTGCAATAAAAATTACGTCAGGACCTGCAATTGAACGCGTTGGTGACCTTGCTTCCCTACTCACCAACCTCTCCGCAAATGATATTTTATTTATTGATGAAATTCACCGGCTCAATCCTGCAATTGAAGAAGTGCTATACCCTGCGATGGAGTCCGGACGTCTTGATATCATCATTGGAAAAGGTCCTTCCGCGCGCACAGTGCAACTAGATCTTCCTCCGTTCACACTTATTGCAGCAACGACACGCATTGCGCTTCTTTCCGCGCCGCTTCGTTCACGTTTTTCTGGCGGGATGTTTCGACTCGAGTTTTATACTGACGAAGAAATTTTTACTATCCTCACACGTTCAGCACACTTACTTGGCGTTGAGGCTGATGCCGATGCACTCCATGAAATTGCACAACGAAGTCGCAGTACACCACGCACAGCAAACTATTTACTCAAACGTGCTCGTGATTATGCTCAGGTACACAAGAAAAAACTGTCCCTCCCCATTGTGCACGACGCACTCACACTCCTCGGCATCGATGATAAGGGACTGACACCCACTGATCAAAAACTCTTAGAACTCATTGTGACGACGTTCAATGGTGGACCAGTTGGACTCTCAACACTCGCTGCTTCCCTTTCAGAAGACCCTGCAACCATTGAAGAGGTGTACGAACCCTACCTCATGCAACTTGGCTTTATTGAACGCTCACCTCGCGGACGACTCATTACAAGCAAAGGTCGTGCCCACATTGATAAAGACAATTCATCTCAAGATTCGTTACTGTAACAGTGTGGGCGAGGTTAAATCTCGCCGCTACAGTTATCCACCGTAGAGATTGACCTAAAGAAACATCGCCTTTATCATAACCAATGGAAGTTCTTTGGGGAATGCCATCCTTAATTCCTAGGGGGATATGAAGCGTGCGCGAACGCAAGTTTGCGGTCATTGACCTGTTCGATGACACACAGGAAACACGCGGAAGCTGTCCCATGCGCCCGACGGACCAAAGGATTTCCACCAGCCGGACCACGTCCGGCTTTTTCTTATCTAGCGATAACTATTGACATACTCAAAAAAGTTAAGTATTATCCTACCAGAAGCTCTTCAGTGGACGCAATCTGTTTCTGTCATCACCCCTCGCGTCGTTCTAGTCAAAATGCAGGTCTACCGAGCAAGGAGCCCGCCATGACCGCACCACCCAGCGCATCTGCTTCCGTCAACCACGCAGTCAACTGCACACTCACCGTGCTCCGTGGCAACATGAACCCAATCGCCACTTCGAACGTTGTCATCACACTCACGATGTACATGCGCGACCGAACAATGACGCCGTCTGAACAGCAAGAAGCATGGGGTCTCCTCCTCGCCCGCGTCCAGGAGGAAGGACGGGAATACGAGAAGCAGCTCCATCCGTAAAAATAGTCGCCTCTTCCCCAGGCCCCGCCCGGCTTACGCCGCGGCGGGGATTTTTTTGGTATACTCTCTATGTCCCAACCACATTCTATATTCAATATTCTATTCATATGTCCGGCCACAATAAATGGAGTCAAATAAAAGAAAAAAAAGGAGCTACTGACGCAAAGCGCGGTAAGTTGTTTACCAAATTAGTAAAATTAATTAAGACTGAGGCCCGCATCACAAAGGGTGACCTCAATGCGCCAACGCTTAAAGCGGCAATAGAAAAAGCACGTACGGCGAATATGCCAAAAGATAACATCGACCGCGCAATACAAAGTGCGCAAAATACAGCCGCTGATGAAAAAGTTGTGTACGAAGCATTTGGTCCAGGTGGATGTGCGCTCATTATTGAAGGACTTACCGATAGTAAAAACCGGACTTCCCAGGAAATGAAACATCTTCTTTCAGAACACGATCTTGCACTCGCAGCCCCAGGTTCTGCAAGTTGGGCATTTACAAAAACACATGAGGGTTGGACACCAACAACCACCGTTCCCCTTTCAGAAGAAGATGGCGCAAAACTTTCTGCACTTATTGAAGAACTTGAAAACAACGACGATGTGCAGGAGGTGTATACAAATGCAGAATGATGCAAAAACTCAAAATCCAAAATTTAAAGCTCAAAAAATTATGAAATTATTACACTTTGAAACATTTTTTGGATTTTGTGCTTTGAACTTTGTGCTTTTATGATTACTCTTGGTATTGATCCCGGCTACGACCGACTTGGTATTGCACTCCTTGAAGGCGACCGACAAAAACAAGTGATTATTTTTTCTGAGTGTTTTGAAACATGTTCAGCAGACGATTTTGAAACTCGCCTCCACGCCGCCGTGTCTCATGTGCGAGATATTTTACACACCTATACACCTGACAACGTTGCACTTGAAACACTTTTTTTTAGTAACAATCAAAAAACAGCTATGCACGTGGCCGAAACACGTGGAGCACTTTTGTTTGCGATAACCGATGCTCACATTTCCGCCCATCAGTATGCACCACAGGCAATAAAGGTTGCTGTTGCAGGAAGCGGTCGTGGAAGTAAAGATGATATTGCCCGTATGCTCCACAAACTTCTTTCAATTCCAAATAAAAAAATACGCGATGATGAATACGATGCTATTGCTGTAGCCCTTACACACATGGTGAGTTGCAAGTAGTATGTGGTAGCTAGTATGTGGTATGTGGTGTGTGGGTTTAGAAAAATTTTATGTACATGATGTATAGCGTTTGTTATGAACACCATAAAAGATTTTACCGATCTCCGTGTCTGGCAATCGGCACACCAACTTGCCATTTTGTTATATAAAACAAGAGCACCTTTTCCAAAAGAAGAGGTGTTTGGTTTGGCCGGTCAACTACGACGAGCAGGAGTTTCTGTTTCATCAAATATTACTGAAGGTTTCGGGAGAAATTTTTCAAAAGAAAAGGTCCTGTTTTACCACATTGCACAATCTTCATTACGTGAAGTTTATTCACAAGTGTTGCTCGCAAAAGATATTGGATATGTACCCGAGCAAAATACCCAGCTCATTTTTGAACAAATTGTTTCAATAGGAAAAATGCTAACGGCACTCATCAAAACCGTTTCTTCCCGTCCGATTTCATAACCCACATGCCACCCCCACATACCAACTACCACATACCACCCCTTGCATACCAACTACTACATACTTCCCCATATCGTTGTCCCCATATTATCCACGGTGGCCACATTGACCACTTGAACTCTTGCGCATGATTTGATACAACAGTACTCACTTCTGCACTCACACTATTTTTGCAGGAGATTATCACATAACAGCAACCTATGTTTGATGCAGACACAACCTTGTCACCAACCATTACGGATGATGACGACCTGCTCTCTCCGTGGGACGACACCGACGATACCGCTCTTCCTGTAGAACCAGACGAAGAGGGGGGCGACCTTGTCCCACCAAAACCACTCGATCCACTCAGTGAAGAGGACGAGGATGATGAGGAGGCCGATGAATTTGGCCTTTCTTCAGATGATTTTGGGGACGAAGAACTATAGCGTTCTCTACCAAAAACCACCCCTCAGGGTGGTTTTTGTTATTCCTTCTTTTTTAGAACGCGTTTGACAGTAATTTTGAGAAATTTTTTCTTTCCTATACGAAGAATGACTGACTTAGCTATCGGCATTTTTACTTCCTGAATTTTTTCTCCCGTTTCTGCATCACGCAACCCTCCCCCTTCAACAAGGCGTCGTATTTCTGACTTTGAAGGAACAACACCTTCTTGTACAAGAACATCTTCTAGTGATGTTGAATCGCCAACAGATGCTTCTGGTATTGTTGTAGGAAGTTCTCTATTACTAAACACCTTTACAAACTCCTCTTCGGCTTTCTGTGCAGCATCAGGAGAGTGGTACATCGTTACAATTTCTCGAGCAAGACGCATTTTTAATTCTCGTGGACGAGATACGAATTCCTTTTGGAGGCATGCAACATCTTCTCCTGGTACGCGAGTACAAATTTCAAAATACTTCATCATCAAATCATCGTGCACACGCATTGTGTTCGCATACATGGTATTTGGTGTATCAAAAATATTGATAGTATTTCCCAAACTTTTACTCATTTTTCGCCCGTCTGTTCCAGGGAGAAGCTCCATAATCATGATGTCTTGTGGTTCTTGTTTGTAGTGTTGTTGTAACACTCGTCCTGAAAGCATATTAAACCGCTGGTCGGTCCCTCCAAGTTCTACGTCGGCCTTAATTGCGACACTATCGTATCCTTGCATTAGTGGGTAGAGTGTTTCGCGTAGTGAAACGCGTCTTCCTGCAACTAATCGACGCTTAATAATGTCTCGGGCAATAAAATCAGAAATTGAAAACTGGTCTGCTTGTTCACCAATCTCTGCAAACGATAATGTATTAAGCCATTTTGAGTTGTGATGCACTTCTGCTCGCGAGAGATCAATAATTTTTCCAATTTGCTTAAGATATGTTTTTTCATTTGCCTTCACTTCTTTTTGGGAAAGCATGGGGCGCTCCGACTCTTTATCTGACGTGTCACCAATAACACCCGTCGCGTCCCCAATAATAAGTACTGGAATATGTCCAAGTTGTTGAAAATCACGTAATTTTAAGAGATTGTTAGCATGACCAATGTGGAGATTTGAGCCTGTGGGATCAATACCGAGCTTTATACGAAGACGTTTCCCCGATTCGAGCTTCTTTTTAAGATTGTCTGCTGAAATTATTTCAACAACACCTCGCAACAACACCTCTTGAATTCGTTGAGGGTCAGTTATAACAGCCGTGTGTGCTTTTTTTACTGCCATACATGTAGTAGTGTACCCCAAATACTGGCGGGTTGGAAGTTTAGAGGTAAGAAACTTGAGGTAAGAAGCTATTGAACAAATTATAATGACTCCCTATACAAATAGAGCTATACTTGGTGTTATACATCACATATGAAACATACAAAACATAACCCTTATTACACAGCAACACTTTTTATTCTTGGCCTTGGTGCGTTTATCGGCGGAATTGTATTACTATGGGCAGCAACACTCCGTCTTCCCAATTTTGATGTGTTTGAGGAACGAAAAGTAGAACAATCAACAAAGATTTACGACCGAACAGGTGAAGTGCTCCTCTACGACTTGCATGAAAACGCACAACGAACAGTGATTCCCTTTGATTCAATTTCTCGACATATAAAAAATGCGACAGTTGCTATTGAAGACGCCGAATTCTATCAGCACCACGGTATTAAATGGAGTTCGTTTTTCCGAGCAGTTCTCGTTAACATTCTTTCATTGCAATACAGTCAAGGTGGTTCAACTATCACCCAACAAGTGGTAAAAAACTCTCTTCTTACTCAGGAAAAAACAATCTCGCGAAAAATAAAAGAGTGGGTACTCGCACTTAAGCTAGAAAAAAATCTTTCGAAAGATGAAATTCTTAACCTATATCTCAATGAAGCGCCCTACGGAGGAAGTTTGTACGGTGTTGAAGAAGCAAGTCAGGGCTTTTTTCATAAAAGTGCCAAGGATGTGACTCTCGCTGAAGCTGCCTATATTGCTGCACTACCACAAGCGCCGACATTCTATTCTCCATACGGCAACAATGTAGACAAACTCGAGAGCCGAAAAAATCTTGTGTTGAGTCGTATGCTCGAAGACAAATTTATTACTCAAGAAGAGTACGACGCGGCAAAAAAAGAGGTTGTTGCGTTCAAACCTCGACCAGAAAAAGGACTTCTTGCTCCTCACTTTGTATTTTATGTTCGCCAATACTTGGAACAAAAATATGGACAGACTGCACTTGAAGAAGATGGTCTACGTGTCATCACAACTCTTGATTACGAACTACAAGAACAAGCTGAAAAAATTGTAAAGGAAGGCGCGTTTGAAAACGAAGCAAAATTTAAAGCAGAAAATGCTGGACTTGTAGCAACTGACCCAAAAACAGGACAAATTCTTGTAATGGTTGGTTCGCGTGATTACTTTGACACAAAAATTGACGGTAATGTAAATATTGCAACCGCAAAACGACAGCCTGGTTCTGCGTTTAAACCGTTTGTGTATGCAACCGCATTTAAAAAGGGACTTACACCCGCAACGGTTCTCTTTGATCTTCCTACACAATTCTCAACATCGTGTTCTGTACAAAGCACTCAAAGTGCCTCTCCGTGTTATTACCCAGAAAACTACGATGGAAAGTATCGTGGACCAATGAGTATTCGTGACGCACTCGCACAATCGGTAAACATTCCAGCAGTTAAAGCTCTCTATATTGCCGGAATTTCTAATTCTATTAAAACCGCGCGCGATATGGGTATTTCAACTCTTACAGATGCATCGCGTTATGGACTTACCCTCGTTCTTGGAGGAGGAGAAGTTACACTCCTCGATCTCACAAGTGCCTACGGTGTTTTTGCAAACGAAGGCGTGCGCAACGAAACAACGGCTATTCTTAAAGTAGAAAAATCTGATGGAACTATCTTGGAAGAATTTACCGCACACCCTTCTCGTGTCCTTGATCAAAATATTGCACTGCAACTATCAGATGTCTTGTCTGACAACGTTGCTCGTACTCCCGCATTTGGTTCTGCGTCTGGGTTATATTTTCCAAGTACTGATGTTGCGGTAAAAACAGGAACAACGAACGATTATCGCGACGTGTGGATTATTGGATATACACCCAATATCTCTGTTGGTGCGTGGGGAGGAAATAATGACAACACCTCTATCGACAAAAAAGTTGCTGGTTTTGTTATTGCGCCACTCTGGCATCGTTTTATGGAAGTTGCTCTACAAAAATATCCTGATACCTCATTCCCTACTCCTACAGTATCAAAAACAACAAAACCAATTCTCAATGGAATTTGGCAAGGGGGTGTCGCTCATGAAATTGATTCACGAACCGGTGCAACCGCAACACAAAGCACACCTGACGTATTTCGTAAAACAGAAGTAGTACAAAATGTTCACTCTATTTTGTATTGGATAGACAAAGATGATCCAACAGGTCCTGTTCCAAGTAACCCTGGTTCTGACCCTCAATACGCATACTGGGAATATCCCATTCGATCATGGGCCGCACAACATGGATATGTATCTGGCGCAAAAACTATTGTTACTAGCCCCCTATCTTCTTCACAAACAAGCACTAATTCAACCTCTATAGGTATTTCAGGGCTCGCATCGTCGTATGAAAAAAATGACACTATTTCTCTTAAACTTACACTACCCGCTGACTACACAAATACAACCACCGACGTATTTATAGATTCTACTCAGTTGTCTGATGTTACTCGAGGGTCATATTCTCTTTCATTTCCTATTCAATTTCTTTCACCATCTGAAACAGTACACGCACTATATCTCGTCTTCTACAAAAAAGACGGTTCAAAAGTAGGTATCTCAAAAACATTTACCGTTAAGTAGTACTATTGAATATCGCGCACTACTTTTTTTCCAAGTGATTCTTCGAGTTGCTGGAGTATAACTCCCTTTTTTAGGAAGAGTGCGTTTTTTAGTCCACTTTCTGCAATACAGTATGCTACTGGACCAATTATTCGAATATCTTTTTCTTGTAGTTGTACTGACGTTTTTTCTTCAATAATTTGTATAAGTTTTTTTCGCACCACCATATCTGGAGGTGTAATATCTTTATACCGAGAAAGAAAATCGAGTATTCCCTTCATAATTTATCTATTCATTGGCATCACAATGTACACAAACGATTGATCTCCGACACTACGTAGTTGTGTCGGTTTACCGACGCCTGCAAATTGTAATGTTACTGAATCTGTTGCTATTGATTGAAGTGCATCAAGAATGTATGCGTAATTAAAACTCATTTGAATATCTGGACCAGTAACCGCTACATCAAGTGAAATACTACTCTCTCCAGACTCTGCATTTTGCGTTTGCACAACGCATTGCTTCTTTGCGTGGTCAATCATCACCATAAGCTTATTAAATTGCCCTGAGAAGATTTTAACGTGTTTGAGAGCATCTCCAAGATCTTGCTTGAGTAATGTCATCTCTGTTTCAAACGCTTTAGGAATAATTTGTTTGTAATCTGGAAATACTCCATCAACAGCACGTGATGTTATATACACATTTCCAAGCATAAACCCAATTTGATTTACATCTCCAAACACTGAAACGTCTCCTGAATAATTTTCAAGGTGACGAATAATTTCTGTTACATTTTTAAGAGGAATAAGTAGTGTTTCGAGTTTTTCTATCTTTGAGATGTTTACTTTTTTTTCAGCAAGACGAAACGAATCTGTTGCAACACACACGAGATGCTCTCCTTCAGGATACAAGTACACACTTGAAAGCTCTGGTTTAATACTTGAAACTGACGCACTCCACCACACACTTTTAAGACCCGTCACAAAATCCTTTGCCTGTATCGTAAAAAGGTTATTTTCAGATATTTTTGGCAGTCTTGGAAAATCCTCATGAGAAAGTGTTGCGATACGAGTTGTACTTTTTGGCGTCGTGAGTACCACAGAATCCTCAATAACAGAAAGTGTGAGTGGTCCTTCATACGAAAGTGTTGAAAGAAGTGTTACAAACGTATCTGCTGGAACAGCTACCGTTCCCTCCTCAGAAACATCTGCAGGAATGTGCACTTCAATTCCAAGGTCCAAATTTGTAGCTCGCACCACCAGTTCTTTTTTCTCCGCAACAAGAAGAACACATCGAAGAACAGGAAGAGAAAGATTTTTTCCAGTGATTCTTTCTGTAGCTAATAGAGCTGTATGTAGTTGTTCTTTTTGTAGGAGTATTTTCATATATAAAAAATTATTATTACTATTAAGAGCGTGGATAAGTGAATAAGTGTGTACTGATAGATGAAATAAGAGTTTTTAAGAACATGATATTTGAATAAGAATGTATAGAACGGAGATATAAAAGGATAAAAAATAGTGTTCTTATGTTTAGATACTTTTTATTAACATTTGAAACACATTTTGTAATTCACTTGTACATATGTACTCCACACAGTTATACAAGACATATCCACACTTATAACATCGCACGCAACTGAGTTATCTCTTGCTCTAATTGATGGTCTGTTTTTAATTCATCTTTAATTTTTTCATAGGAATGAATAACTGTTGTGTGATCCCGTCCTCCAAGTTTTTGTCCAATAGTTGGATATGGAAGTGAAAAATCTTCACGAAGAATGTACATAATCACCTGTCGTGGCTTTACCACCTCTTTTTTACGACTCTTTTTATATATACTCTCTTCGTCAAGGTTATAAAATCCAGCAACAATCTTTACTACATCTTTCACAGCAACTAGTTTTTTTGGTTTAATATTATTTTTAACAACATCTTTTATTTCTTGTATGTTCAAGTCTCTCTTTTTAAGGAGAATTTGGCACATTATTGAGTTGAGAGCCCCTTCAATTTCACGAATGTTTCCTTCCATAGAATTGGAAAGATACGAAACAATTTCATCTGATAATACAATATTGTTTTCTGCTGCCTTTGTTTTAACAATAGCCATTCTTGATTCAGAGTCCGGTGCAGGAATATCTACCGTCATACCAGCGTTAAAGCGTGATTTGAGGCGGTCTGCAATACTTTGAATGTAATTAGGGTGTCTATCTGAAGAAAAGATGATTTGACCATTTTTATCATAGATTTCATTAAATAAATGGAAGAGTTCCTCTTGGGTTTTCTCTTTATTTGAAAGAAACTGAACGTCATCCATGATGAGTACATCAAATTTTCTGTATTTTTCTTTAAAAGAACTCGTGGTATTTGTTTGAATAGAGTTTACGAGGTCTTGTGCAAATCGTTCAGATGTTACGTAATACACTTTTTTATCAGGAAATTTTTTATGAATTTCATTTCCAAGAGCTTGAATAAGGTGTGTTTTTCCGTGTCCTGTCTGTCCATACACAAAAAATGGGTTATAGCGGGTTCCTGGTCGTTCTAAAATGGCCTGTGCGGCAGCATAGGCCAGCTCATTGAACGAACCAACAACAAACGAGTCGAAGGTATATCGAGGGTTTAGGTTGTCTGTTTTATTGATATAGAGGTCTTTGAGGGGTAGTTCATCGGAAGGGTTTGTGGGAGAAACTTGTATGTATGACTGTATTTTTGTATCACTTGGGGCTTTTGTTGAAATAATGTATTCAACAGATCGAATGGTATCTGAAATGTCTCGGAGGCACTTAAGTATTGTTTTATGGTGCTTTTCTGACACCCAATCTTTCGCAAAGAGGTTTGGAACTCCAACAAACACCACTCCATCCTCTATTTTGACAATATGTGTATCTTTAAACCATGTTCGGAACACAGCTTTGGAGACCGTTAGTTCGATTATTCCAAGAACGTCCCTCCATAGCGTTTTTGTGTCTGTTGGTGAAATGGAAGTCATAGGTTTTTGGTGCCTGGTCATTATATACTCATTCAAAAAAGTAAGGGCTTGAGAAAAGGAGAAAACTATGTTAATAATATGGGGACAACAAAAATACAAAACAGGTAACATAAAACACAAAATAAAAAAGTCAATGATTTTCACCACTTTTACCAACACCTAAGCTAAAACAACCACTAACTTTCAACCTCTAACCTCCCCACACCCACTACTATGAAACGAAAATATCAACCAAAAAAACGAAAGCGATCAATGACACACGGATTTCGTGTTCGTATGCGAACATCAACAGGCCGACGAATGATCAAGCGTCGTCGCACAAAAGGACGAAAGAAGATCTCCGCATAAGGCCGCTCTGCCTTCATGCTTCCAAAAAACAAACGACTCGCCACACAACAGTTTGATACAGCCTTTTCAGCTGGACAAGTTATTCGTACGCCACATTTTCTTATCCGACACCATACTTCCCCACTCAAAAACCAGTGGGCGGTTGTTATTCCTAAAAAACACATTCGCACGGCAGCTGCTCGAAACACACTTCGAAGACAAATATATTCTGCAATTGAAATGCTTCTAAAAGAAAATAAATCTTTTACGGGTCACTACATTGTTATTCTTACAAAAAAAGAAACGCTATGTATTGCAGAAATATATAATGAGATACATAGTGCAGTAACTAGACGCATGCTGTAAAGCGTGTACAATACTCTCATGTCACAAGGATTTTTCTTTACTCTTATTACGCAACCGCTCTATAACGGGGTTGTTCTTCTCATGCACGCGCTCCCGTGGGCTGATCTCGGCGTCATTGTTATTGTATTTACTATTATTGTTCGTTTTATTCTCTTTCCTCTTGCACAAAAAGCACTTCGTACACAAATGGCGATGCAGGAAATTCAACCGGCGATGGATGAAGTACGAACAAAATTTAAAAATGATTCGGCCCGACAAGCGCAGGAAATGATGCAGTTGTACAAAACATACAATGTAAATCCATTTGCAAGTATTTTCTTTTTGTTCATTCAAATCCCTATTATTTTTGGACTCTACTACATGTTTGTACGTACAGGATTACCCCAGATTAATCCAGACTTTTTGTATTCGTTTGTATCAAACCCAGGACCAATTTCAACAATGTTTCTAGGATTTCTTGATGTTGCACAAAAAAGTCTACCCCTCGCCATTCTTGCGGGTATTGCACAATTCTTTCAAGCGTACTTTATGAAGGCCCCTCAGGTTGGGTCAAAACAAGGATTTGGTGCTGATTTTGCAAAGAGTATGTCTTTACAAATGAAGTATGTACTTCCTATTGTTATTGTATTTATCTCGTATGCACTTCCTGCGAGTGTTGCTCTCTATTGGACAACGAGTAACCTTTTTTCAATTGCACAAGAAAAAATGATACGAAGAAAAATAGATATGGAAAAAACACACAACGGGTAACAAAAACATATAACATGTAACAAAAAGGTCTCGCCCTCACGTGGGGGCGAGACCTTTTTAATTTCTTAATACGTTTGGAGAGTTAAATCAACGAGCCACAACGAACCATCTTTTTTATTTACAAAGGAAAGGTATGTTTCATCAGAACTTACGTGGAGATCAATGGCGTCAACCCCTTCAGGAACGTACTTTTTTGGATCAAGAACAAACTCAGAATTCTCTGTTGTTGTATTAATTTTCCAAATTTCATCAGAGAAAGAGATCACACCTTGATACCAATCATCAGGAATACTCCCCCGTACATTCGTAACAGGAATAGCACAATATACCACCGTTGTGTTTGTCCACGTGCATTTTTCAGGGAGGGTACTGATGTTTATGGGGGTTCGTTCACTGGTTTTTACATTATACAAGGAAAGTCGTGGAAGGGATTGTGCCAATGAGCCGAGAAGAATAAGAGAGCCGTCAGTGTTAGGAAGTGCCGTGAGGGCAACAATACTGTTTGCAACGCGAGTAAATGTGCCTGTTTGTATGTTAAGTAAAAATCCATTTCCACTGGATTGTGCAGATGGTGCTGTGGTCATAAGAATAGATGAAGGGCCACTCCATGCGACTTGCCACTGTGAAAACGGGTGAGAGAATGCATTTTCGGTTACCCCCTTGTTTACCACATACCCGATACCACCAACATCAGTTTTCATAAGATAAAACGTTTCAGGAAGTGTTTTGTGAATTGAAAGTGTAGAAATATCTTTCGGAAGATACGAACCCGTTAGTCGAGATTCATTTGTTGGGTTCGTGCTTGATGCAAGTGTTCCAAGAAATGTTTCGATAGTATCTCCATCCCCAAGGTATCGAAGGGCAACCGTTAATCCATTGTTTCCCCACACCGCCTCGCGAATACGTGGAATGGTGGTATTTGATATACGAGTTTTTTGTCCAGTTGCTGTTGAGTAGTCAAAAATGTGTCCCGTTTCTCGCTCAACGAAGCGTAAAAATGTTTCTGTGGATGTTCCGAGCGTTGTTGTTGCAAAGGTTGAACCAGCGACTGCTTTTTCAGAAACAATGGTAACAAATTGTTTTTGTTGTTCACCAATACCTGCAGGTTGTCCGTTGGTACTTGTTGCAATGGTGCCCGTCGTGGTTGTGTTTGAAGTGGTATCAAAAAGTCCAAACGGGTTGAATGTTTGTGAAGTGCCCGTTGCTGTGGACGAAGTATTTCTAGAAAAGAACCACCACATACTCACACCCAATAGAGCAAGAACAATGACAACAACAAGAATGATAAAGATTTTTTTCATACAAGTCTTATAAAGACACCCCGTTAATTCGGCACTTTATTCCTAGACACGAATGCCAGTGAGGCCCAGTACCTGTGGGTTCGTCCCAAAAATAACTGTCCCCCCATTTATAAACATGTCCTCCAACAGACGCCTCACCCTTATCTTCTTGGCTTTTTAAAAAAGCATCGAGTTGCATACTGTGCGCTAAATCTACCACAGGTTGTCCTGGTCCGTGGGTTGTGTGTCCGCCCTCTGTCCCCCCGTTAATAATCAAATCCCCCCCGACTCGTTGTAATTCTTGAAGTCGACTTATTGCTGAAGGGGGTAGATCTCCAACATTCGTACAACCTTGTGTTTGTCCGGCGGGGCAAGCGTCGTGATTTACGGTGATTCCAGGAAGTAGTGAGTTGCGGACATTCGCCTCTTGTACGGGGTCGGTTGTGCCATTTCCCCCACTAGTTGGTGGTGTTACTCCAGTTCCACCAGTACCTCCCGCTGGTGCGGTAATTGTATTTAATCTGTCAAAAAGACCAAAGTTAATAAGTTGTGGGTTGATAGTGTTGAGAATAATAACAGAACCAAATACGAGAATGAGACCACCTATAATGCTATAGAATGCTTTTTTTGCTTCTTCTTTTTTTCCAACAACATCTGACATCATGTAGATGACACCGTTGTAGACAAACATAAGAATGGCAAGCGTTACGGCAATTCCAAGACCAATTTTAAAAATGGTGTTGAGATATCCCGCCACCCCACCACCAGCTCCAGGTGTTACTGATGAGCCGAGTCCTGGGAGATCGCTAACAAGAAGTTTGTATGCAACTGGGGCCGCCGCGTGTGTAAAAAATATTGGTACGATATATAGAATAAAAAGTGCGACACATAATATGTTTTTTTTGGAGAATAGTGTCATATTATTCAAGGGTGATGGTTATACTACTTGATGCGCGTTGAAGAATTTCCGTAACGTGGTTGATTAAAAGTTGCAATTGTATTGTTCGTGGTTCGTCGCTTTGTATTGCAACACTTGCGCCGGTTGCGCCAGAAACTTTTTGTCCATTTGCGGTCCACGTGTAACTCAACGAACCCTCCTCACGAGCATGTGTTGATGAAAAGTAAGGGTACGCCTCGATGATCATATCTTTTTCTGTTGTTGTAAAAGATGTTGGAAGTACGCGTTCGAGAGCAATACCTTCGAGCGGACGATTTTCATAAAATCGTATAATGGGATTTACTTTCTGCATTTTAACCATCCCGATCTCTTTTGTTTTTCCATTAGAAACTTCAACAACAATGAGGGGTACGTCACCAAATTGTGAACCTTCAAATGTAAATGACTGTTTACCAACTCCCGAAAGAGATCCTTGGGCCGTGCCATCACGCTTCCATTTATAGGTAAGCGTTGCAGGATCACCCATAGAAGCAGGAGGAAGAGCGAGAACCGTTGTCTTGCCACCCACAGGATAGAGTGCCTTTCCTTTATAAAAGGGCGGAATATATGAATTAACCTCCCATATCATTTCAACTGTTGGCTTAATGAGGTTGGTTGAGACGTTTATTTGTGCGTTTGCGACGTTTCCGTACACAAATAGTTCACATACAAAGAGAAGGGTGAGAAGTATTATTTTTTGGAATACGCTCATACGTATATACTATCACCCTTTTTTATTTTAAGCGGCTATTTTTTCCTCGTTTTCCACACCGCCAGATGAAGGAGAGTAATCATTTAATGGGCCACTATTACTTGCGAGAATTTGGTTTGGGGCTGCTATTTCTTGATTAAAACCTTGTCGTTGAACTAGGTGTGGACGATCTTGGACCCGTGTCGATCGCTGGGGATTTTGCGTTTGTTGAGGTGATAAGTTGTTTTGACGAACGGATTCGCGCGGGGTGATGTCTTTCATGGTTTGTCGACCAGCAAGTGTGGCCGACCCTCCGTTTGTTTGTCGCTCCTTCATTCTTGCAAGTCGCTCACGGGCGCGGGCCACTCGTTCTGGGTTTGCTTCTCGACGAACTGTCTTATTTGCTGTGCGGGAAATATCTTTTTTAAGTTGGTCTTTGGGTATTTTTCCTGTTGCTAGTCCGGCCACCCCTATTCCTGTTTTGTCCTCAATATCAGTCAGTACAATCATAATAATTGTTCCTGTGGTAATAAGGGGAAGTGCACTCACAATCGGAATTGCTTCACCAATGTATTCCACAACAGTTGTTACAATTTTTTTGGGGCTTATGAATGATACGCCGAGCATTTTAAACCAGATGTAAAACGTGATACCAGCTCCACCAATAGCAAGAAATTGCCCAACGACAGGAATAATACTGATGAGATCAAATATAATGGCGGTTCCAATCAGTTTGTAACGAGTCACCGGATCGATTCGTCGTGGCTTTTTGTTTTCTTGAGAATCATTTTCTGCCATAGTGTAGTTACTCTATATTCTTTACGTCCATTCCTTGAGTGAGAAGTTCGTTTTGATGTTCTTCGGACCTAGATATTTTTTCTATAAGAGGTCCTTCATCGGGTACTTGTTGAGAAGTTTGGCGTGACTCTTTGAGCTCCTCGCGCGATTTTTTAAGTGCAAGAATTTGCGATGGGTCTGAGGTGATGATTTGATCCTCTGTATATGATGCAATACTTTTTATTGCCACGTGCTTAAGACCTGCAAAGAAAATCCCTTCCCCGCGATCTGATTCAAGGAGTAAGAATTTTTCTTCATCAGTAAGATTGAATGTTTGTTGCACGAGATCAATGGATGACGGAGACTGCTTTAAAAGGATTTGAATAGATGAGTTGGTAATAATGGGAAGTCCATACGGAGAATGTAAAAAGTCGCCCACGTCTTGCGTGATGGTTGCAATACCAAGGAAATATTTTCGTCCACGCTTTGCAAGACCAAACAAGAGTGATGCTGTGTTCTCATCTTTCATCATAAGCCACGCCTCATCAACAACGAGAAGGCGTTTTTTAAGTTCTCGACGAACAGCACTCCAGATGTAGTGCGTAATCAAATACATAGCAACAGGCTTAAGCTCGTCTTCCATATCGCGGACAGAAAAGACAATAAACTTCTTATTGATGTCTACGTTCGTTGCGTTATTGATGAAACCCGCCCACGTTCCTTTGGTGTACTTTGAAAGGCGTTGTACAAGTGACTCCCCTCCCTCCATGCCCGCAAGTACGAGTTCAAAATCAGAAAGAAGTGGCGGTTCGACTCCGGTGAAGTCGTGTTCACCAGTAATATCCTTGAGTGCATACACCTCGGTAATTGCGCGATCGATGATGGCATCTTCTTCTGGGGTAAGTCCTCCAAACATAATACGGAAAAGTCCGACGAGTGTAATAATGTTTGAACGAAGTACGTTTGCAGGTGTTTCGTCCTCACGGACAGGTGGCAAATCAAATGGATTGATGTGGTGTTGAGACGTGAGAGAAATATCAAAATAGCGCCCACCCATTGCGCTTGCCATGATTTCATATTCACGTTCAGGGTCAATCACAATAACTTCTGTTTCAAACATAAGCGTACGCAAGATCTCGAGCTTTGTTGCGTAGCTTTTTCCAGCGCCGGCCGTGGCAAACATCACCGAGTTATAGTTTGGCATTGAAAAACGATCGAAGAGAATAAGGCCTGAGTTGTGGCGGTTAACTCCGTACAAAATTCCTTTGTTTGATGAAAGATCAAATGATACAAATGGGAAAAAGCTCGAAAGTGGCGCGGTGTTGAGTTTGTTGTGGATACCAAGTTCGTCGGTGCCAATAGGAAGAATGCTTTTAAATCCTTGTTCTTGTTGAAAGAGTGCTGGTTTGAGATAAATAAGACGAGATTCGAGAAGGGATCGAATCTCTGATTCAATTTTATCAAGGTCGTTTTCATTTTCTGAATAAATAGAAATGTAGAGCCCGACATCAAAAAGTTTTTCTGTTGCCTGTTGGAGTTGGTCGCGGAGTGATTCGAGGTTTTCGTAGGCACTATCAAGCATTGGGTCGCGCACAAGACCTTTTTCCTCGCGCATGTGAATTTGACTTTGTACTTCGGCAACACGTTTACGGAACTCTTTAAGGACTTGTGCGGTATCAACGGGAATAATGGAGAGTGAGAGATCAAATATTTTATCCATATTGATAATTGGCGAGAGCCAGTTATCAGGAAGAAATCGTGGGTATGAAATAACAAAAAAGGTGCGCACTACACTGTCTCCCAAATTGAGCGCGCGCGGTGTTATCTTGAGCGCAGATGGTGCAATGACATCTTGGAGCTCAAGTACACCCGCCTCATAAATATCTTTTGGAAGCACAGGGGTAATCTGAACGGTATCTTTCTTTTTTCCTTTGATGATATCAAAAAGTCCCATATATTATTTTTGAAGTCCTTGAAGCACGATTGGTTTTTCTGAATCTCCAGGATTAAACATTTTGTAATACAATTCAACGAGTTCTTCGGTGCCAAGTTGTCTGGCGCGAATACCTGTGCGCGCAAGGTTTTGTGTGACTACCCCAATTCGTTGCTCGAGTTGACTGCGGCTTTCTTCAAACGCGGTGAGTTTTTGTTCTGAATCAGCGGCTTTGTTTTTTGTACCAAACAGGCCACTCAGTGCTCCGCGAATACCGCCCTTTGATGCTGAAATAATTGCGCCAGTGTATGGTACGACAATATAAAAATATTTTGTCATGATACTGACGTTTTCAGTGAACCCTTTTACGAAATCGATATATTCGCGGGTTTGCATTTTAATGAGGTCAATCGTTTGCTCCTTCATTTGCTCTTCAAGAAGTGCAATGTAGGGGCGAATATCAAGTCGGCGAGATTGCACTAGTATTTGAATGGGAAACTCAATAGAGTTGAGCATGTTTTGAAACTGCATAATGATGGCGGATTGCTCATCTTCTGATTTGAGAGCGAAGTTAAGTGATGATGCGAGAAGTACTGAACGAAGAGAGCCGTCTTTGAGAATAACGACACCACTACGAATTTCTTTGATAGGCACGAATGCTTGTGTTGATGCAGCTTTAGGTTGAGCCATGATATTTCTATTGTAGCCGAGAAACTGCGTCTCACCAATGGGCTAGCGTTGCTCTTGGTCTCCACTCAGAGCGTCGTGTACATCCAAACTCCACGCGAGGTCACGTAATTTACTATCTGAAATGCGAGGAACGGTAATACCGGGATCTTGCTCGACTATTTCTTTTTCAGCACTTGCTTTTTTTGCTTCTTTTTTCCAAATGTAGAGTTTATGTGCGAGAGAGTACTTGAATGCTGACTCAATAACGGCAATAAAAGGCTTGTTGTTTATTTTGTAAAATGAAAGAGCAACACCAAGTGCAATGACAAGCACAATAAGAGGAAGTGCAATAAGGAGCGGTGCAAAAATCCACAGAACCGCAGAAAGCCCTACGCTACCAGCAAGATAGATGAACTGTTTAAAAGTAAGTGGTCCAAATACTTTGTCTTCTATGTCGATAAATTGTGGAACTTCGAAACGCATGGTGTTTAAAATTACAATAACAAATATCAAATGACAAATATCAAAGATTTTTTGATCGTGTTCTTTTAATAATTGATGAGAATATTCTAACCAATTCCTGTGCTTCAGTATACACCATTACACACCCATCTCGTTTTTCAGGATTAGTTACGTGCAACATATGCGCCCAGTACATTGTTTCTTTTGCTTCTTTTCGCGTAACGGAAAGTTTGTGAATAAAATCTTTTTGAGATTCCCCACAATCGGCCTCCATGTAATTTGCCCCAATACTTGTTCCTGAACGAACGATCTGCATCAACAGGGGTTTATTTATGTATGTTGGTTGAATAGTTTTGACAAACTGTATAATGGTTTTTCCAAACCTTGATGTGCGTTGAGTTAGTGTTGGTATTTTGTAATCAGGCATACCACGTACCTTATACGGTCGAGATAAAATCCTAATCAATTCAAAATTGATATTTGATATTGGATATTTGTTATTGCACCTCCCCTACTCCACCGGCTCTCTGTATGGGTCAATTACCTTTTGCGATACCGCGGGGCCTTCTTTAATCGTGGTTGCAGATGCTGGAATACGAAAACTTTGTTCAAGTTTTGTTTGTGCGCTATCTTTTGGAAGTGTGTGTGTTATGGATGCTGATGGTACAGAAGATGGTGTTGGTGTGGCGTGTGGTTGCCGTGGTGCGGGTTGTACGCTTGGTTGAACGATAGGGTGTGGTGTTGCCTGGATGATTGGTTGGGTTGTTGCTGTGGTGGAACTTTCTACAGATGGCGCATGTTCTCCGGTTGGGAACATCTTCATTAACGATTCTCGTACAGGGTGGAAAATTTCATTTTCCGTATCAATAACGAGCCTCTCGACAACACTGAGTGAAATGTGTAGTCGAGAAGTAAGATTTGAAACGAATGCATCTGGGTGTTCTAATCCCAATAACACAAGCATTACTTCGTCCTCAAACATTCCCCCATCGTCAACACGAAGGCCCTCTTTTGTGATGATTTTTCGGACGCGTCCAAGCAAATCGAGTTCTGCAAAAGCTTTTCGAAGTGACTCGGGTATTTCGGTAAGTCTTTTTTTGATGATGTCGCGGGATTCTTGGTCCATATTTTTATACACTACACTTAACGTTGACTATGGTTTAAAACCAGCCGGTGCTTTTGGTGGTGGAGTTTCTGCGATTATTTCTGGTTCTTTGTTTTGCTCCATTATTTTTTCAATCTCTTTTGCAATATTCTCTGATGGTTTTTTCTCGCTTCCTGCACGTAATTTGTCCCCCGCAGTTCTCGTTGCAGAAGTGAGTCCACCTGTATATGCCTCACCAATTTTTGTCTTAGTCAGTTCATTTGCTGATTTGACTGCGTCGGTAATTTTCTTTGCAGATGATTTTAGTTCAATAAAGTTTATTATGTTTTTATCCTTGCCTTCTTTGTATCCCCTGAGGTTTGTTTCCGCTCTCTCTTTCTGGGCTTCCAGTTGAGCACGTTTTTCAGGGGTGAGGTTGATATTTTCCAACGCCTTTTCAGTCTTTTTAATGTATGCATTTTGTGCATCAATAACTGCTGAAGTAGTACTTATCAACTTCCTCTGTTCGTCTGTAAGCGCAGCGCTTGTTCGTGCAAGCTCTGTGCGTGTTTGTGAGCGACCACCCCTCATTTCAGTGAGTATATCTTGTGCCTCTCTGAGTTTTGTTTCATGCTCTGCTTGTTTATCGGTGCCCAATCCTGCTCTAAGGTTATCTTGTGCCTCTCGCACCTTTGCCTCTTGTGATGCAACCGCTTGATTCTTTCCGTACATCTCTGCTCTCTCTTGAATTCTCTTTGCACCTGCTTCACGGGAACCAACGAGACCACCCTTATTACCAACCTTTCCTAAATCAGCACCTGCCATGTCAGCGAGCCCTCCAGCAAGTCGTGTTCCGCGGGCATCAAACGTTCCTTTTTGTGCCAAGTTTCCGGTGTATGAAAAGGTTTTGCCGATTCCACGTACCCATTTGCTGTTTGACTCAGTCATTTTGCCAACCGTAGCAGAGTTTGCTAATCTAGCACCCGCTCGTCCAAGAGAGTTGCGCGCCAAGAATGCTGTTCCTCCAAACACCGCACCACCAGCTAGTGTTGAGCCGAGTTTTGCGACACCCTTTCCAGCATCACCTGAAACAGATTTTGCGATAACAAGCGCAGAGATGAGGAGATAGATGACGATGAAGTATTTGATAAGATCGACGGCGGTGGTGCTAAGAAAACCTGTGAGGCCTGTACCGGTGGATGCAATAATAATAGACGGATTATTAAAGTTTGGATCTTTAAGGATTTCAAATACAACTAAAAGTAACGCAAAAAAGATAGGTGCAAAAAATGCCTGCCCCCAGAGTGTGTCCCACCATTTCCCTGCTTGTGATTTGAGTTGCGGTAAAAGTTCACCAATGAATGCAATCGGGGACGTAATTATTAAAATAAGAAAAATGACCAGTCGTCCCAAGAGCATAAATGCCATAACAAGAAACATAAACATGGCAATGAGAACAATAATAATTGCCATAATTACATCAGTTAATATACTTTTGTCAGCACTTTTTATATTAGCTTCATTTGCGATACCGTTGTCTGAGAGTTCTCCTTTCATGAACTTCATAACACCCAACTTGTCCATAAATGCACCAGAAAGACCCTGGCTTTCTTCTACTCCCAAAACTGTGCTCTTTGTATCGTATTTTTGTGTGGCGGTATAGAGTTCAAGGGTGAGGATGTTTGATGTATCAATCACAATTTTTGTGAACAACATACTGAAGTTGATCAGTAGTGCGGCGAGAATAATTTTGGGAATGAGTTTTGTATTAAAACCAGAGGACGACCACGATCCAAGAATGGTATTGATACCCACAAAGAGGAGTGCAAAGACAAATACAATATTGACGAGGTCTCGGATAATCCCCCAACCAGCATTTATTCCAGCGCCGATCCCCCCTTGGGTGTCCATAAATGCACCCATGTGAACTATGGAGAATGAAATACTAGAATCCAAAATATAGGCAGCTATAGCAAGAAGCCATCCCAATATCTCAAGAACGATATAGAGCATCCACGCAACCAAAACTCGTGGCATGGTTATGATGTCCCAAAAATTTGCTCCACCGCCTGTTGTTGACATTGCGCCTTTTGCCTCACCGCCAATGCAGGTACTAGATGAGTTTTGCCACGTTCCACCTTTGGCACGACATTCTTCAGGAGTGCCTGGCGCAGGTGTTGTTTCTCCAGTTGGAGGGTTGGCCGGGGTTGGAGTAGGTGCAGGTGTTGTTTCATTTACTGTTGAGGTTTCGGCTCGTGCAAGGTGTGTATTGGTTGGTAGTGGAACAGATACAAGAAGAACAACCACAAGAAGAAGTGGCAGTGCCCAATGTATTCTTTTTTTAATCCCCACGAACATTGTTACTTTTATGGTACTACATACTCTGCGTTCTGATGTACGCAACACTGTGTATTATGGTTGAATTCCTTCGCCGACATACGTCATTTCAACATTCAGATTTGAGAATTCCCATCCAGGTCCAAGTTTTACTTGGTATTCTCCGTTATCATCAGTTACTCCTCCAATGCTAATGTGGAAACTTTGGTTGTTGTTTTCAATAACATCAGCGGTTATTCCATCCCATGCGCTCGCAATAATATCGTTCCCTGACTTTATATCTACACCAGCAACTTTTTCAAGTGTGTCGTAGGTATATTCTATATGAAGCGTATCACCTACTGCAGGTTCGAATGAAGTTTGCGTTTCTTTGCATGCGCCCGCCAGGTGTGCTTGTGTGACAAGTTTACTTCCATCGGCTCCTTGAATTTTTAATCCGACTTCTCCGATGAGGTTGTTCCACCACTTATCTCCACGCGCAAGATAAAAGAGTTCGTGGAAGTTGTAACTACCGTCTATGTTGGTAAACTCTCCAACTTTGACATCAAAACCAACAATTACCTTTGTGTATTTTGTGTCCGTACTCTCATCGCCAAAGTAATAATCACGAACAGTGTCGTCTGCGGTTGTGGTGAAGAACGTTCCGTTTTCTGAATACGAGATTGGGTCCCCTGCTCCGGATCCGTTGCCATCTTCTGCGGTTGCCTGACATGAGGCACCAATACCTCCGGTACCATCAGGAATTTCTGTTGCGGAAGGAAGGTTTGCTGGGAATTTGTCGTTAGCGAAGTCGGCTGGGTCGTATCCTGCAAGTCCTTTTTCGCCCAAGAGAACGTCACGAATGAGGTATGCCATGATGGCGGTAATCATTTCGTTGAGTTCGTCTGCAAACGAGAGACGGTCCATTTGCAAACCTGTTGATTTTGCAACTTGTTCTTGAATGTATGAGCCAGGAGTCACCGTCCGTTCCGGGTCACAACTTACAGTTCCTTGAGGTGGGCCTTCTTGCGTTTCGTCATATGGTGCTGGTGGCCCCATACCATCCGCAGGTGTTAGATAACAATCTTGGACTTTTTTAGATAAAAATCCACTTCCAAGAGAAATATCTTTTGTTTGTTCTCCAGCGGCGTTGATGAGTCGTATCTTTATTTCCATATCAGACTCAAGGTATGCACCATACGGGTTGTTGTATGGGTTGCTTACCATTTCTACCCACCCGTTCCATCCTCCGGCGTTAAAATCACCGTTCATAAAGTCATCAATGTTGCTCACCGCTCCTGTGAGAGAACACTGAGATGTTATTCGCCCGCTGTTTTGTTGGTATGACCGCATCAGTGCAAGTTGAATCTGTGCTTTAAATGGTGAACAGAGGAGGGGGGCTTTTTCGAGAAGGAGTTGTCCCATAACGGCATCTGCGGTTTGAAGCATGTGCTGACTAACATTTGTGACGAATACAGGATTTCCTTCAAAACCACTCTGTGCCCAGACGGTAATACTCTTTATCATGTCTTCAATAATAGTATTGACCACTTGATAGAGAATGCAGTCGATGGCTTTCTTAACACCGGTTGAGGCCTCTGATCCAGGAAGTGTTGCTGCCGGCATAAGTGCGACTCCTGCAGAAATATATTTCATTGCGGTTGCGACAACAACACATGAGGCAGCTCCGGCGACAAAACCTTTTCCAAGCTCACCAAGTTGAATTCCACCGGCGGCCTCTAGCCGTTGTATTTTAAGGCCAGTTGAAAGAGAGAGACTGATGGGCATCACCACAAAAAGTGTGATAAGGAAGAGTGTGAGTAGTTTTGTACAAAAAGAGTTCATGAAAGAGTGTTAGTACATGGTAACAAGTAAAAAGCCGTCTTCCAACTTTGTGTAGGTAACCCTTTTTGAAACAAGGAATGATTTAATGTCGCGCAATTTTGATGTTGTTGCCTCAATGTTTCCTTGATATTTTTGTAATACAGGAAGAACAGTCACTGAATCTGCCGAAAGATTCTCAAGGCGTTCAAGTATAAGTGTGTTTGTTTGTATGCCGTTCATGAAAGCAATATATGTTGGAGCAATCTCTTTTGGTACGGGAATAGAGCGAAGTCTGGCGAGTACGATTTTGTAGTGTTCAATAACAGGTGCAAGTTTTTTGAGAGATGATACCGCGCCGGTATTTACAAATTCGGCAAGTGCAAAAAATTCATTATTTTGTTCAGACGAGGTGACCTTAAGTGCTCCAGCAACGGCATTTCCATACGCATGTAGTTGCTCGGGGGTTGCTTGAGAAATAATCGTAAGGTCGCTCAACTGGACCATTTTTTGATCGAGATTTGCTGGTGTAACGATGGCGTTGCCTAAAAGTGCTGCTACTTGATTTGCGTCATCGGTAGTAAGTGGAACTCCGGCGTTTTTAAAGGCAATAACTTGTTCAAAAAGTGCTCGAGAAAGGGCGTCGGTTTTGGTCAGGTTTTTATTTTGTTCAAAAAAGGAAAATAAACTACTTGTTGCCGAACTCACGATTTCCTCCTTTGTTTTTTCTGCGGTTGCCTTTTGATTTTGTACATAGGCAAAATCACTAACACCATCCCCATTTGAATCGCTCTTGGTAGGATCGGTTCCCCAGAGTGACTCCTCCCAATCTTTAAGGCCATCTGCATCAGAATCTGTTTCACTAAACGTCGTGCGAGTAGCCGTTGAGTTATTTTTGGGTGTGATGGTTGATTCCGAAGTAGGCGGGTGTGTTTTTAGGACAATTGTGGCAACAATAATCGCAATGGCAATAATACCAATAGCAAAAACGCGTTTGCCTGGTTTGTGTAACGTTAATTCTGATTCCATACAATGAAAAGTAAACACACCACGTGTTGTCGTTCTCCATTCTACGCTATACTATGCGTATGTCTATGCAAAAAAATATTTTCCTGTGTATAGGTATGTGCGTCGGTATTTTTTTGACACCACTTTTTTCTAATGCATCAACGGAACTATTTTTTCGTAACTTAACCATTGGTGATTCCGGCTCTGACGTGGTGCAGTTACAGGTTTTTTTAAATCAAAATTCGGCAACTAAGATTTTGGGAACAGGACCAGGGTCTCCAGGAAAAGAAACGACATATTATGGCGCACTGACAGCCGATGCGGTACGGCGATACCAAGAACTGCATTCCCAAGAAATCCTTGTTCCATATGGCTTAAAATCGGGAACGGGTGTTTTTGGTGCGGGAACACGCGCACTTGTGGGGCTTTCTGTTGGTCTTGGGCAAGGTAATGTGTCCATGGGTGTATCTCCACAACAAACAACCCAAACTAAGGATTCTGGTACGGGTGGTACGAGTACATTTAGTGGCATGGTCAAGCCGGTTGTTGTGGATACAGCGGTAGATCCTGACAAAAAGACGAAGGAGCTATTTACCAGCATTATGACAAAAGCTAAGCCGTCTATTATTTCTCAAAAACAAATAGATGAGGCAAAAAAAGACACGCAGGTTATTTCTGAAACAAAAATAACCCCACCAACGACGCAGGCAATACTAGATCTTGAACAAAAACAAAATGAAAAAAATGCAGAACTGTTCATCACACTTCTTCAAGAAGGTGGATATCTAAAAGATATGGATGCAAAAGTACAAGATGCGGTTAAAAAACAGATTCGTGAAAACTCCAAGAAGGATATTATGTCTCTGGTGAAAGCTACTGAAGATGTTGCGTGGAAAATTCCAGAGGTGCAAAAACCAACGACGCTTTTGGCTGGTTTTGGGGATTCTCTACTGAGTATGTTTCGACCAAAACAAGCTGATGCTTTTGCTATACCGATTTTTGGAGGGTATGTATACTACCGTTTTTTGTGTACCGCAAGCGGAACGTGGGCAATTGTTGTTGGGTTACCTATGCCGGCATGGCTTGGGTATACGTACGTTCAAAAGTTTGCCTACTGGCAGATGCCTTTTGCCCTTATAACTGCGGGGTGGTATACGCCAGGAGTTCAGACGTGTTACTTCCAAGCGGGCCCGTACACAGTGTTGATTCCAACGATGGGAGTGATGACCTTCTTTATGGGGTCTTCATTACCGTAGTCAATGCAACCCAATCCTCGGCGGATAGTTCTTCTGCCCGAGCATTTGGAGAAAAACCACGCTCGATTAAGAAACGCGAAAGCGTTTCTTTTGGTATGAGGCTCGCAAGATTGGGAACGAGTTGTTTTCGTTTGTGGGCAAATCCTGTTTTAACGAGGGTAAAGAAGGTTGTTTCGTCGACAGGTGAAAGGTGCGATGTGATGTTGGTGATGAGAAGAATTGCGGAATCAACTTTTGGCGCAGGAGAAAAATATTTTTTTGAAACATTCATGACAAGCTTCGGTGTGCCAAAGACTTTAACTGACATCGAAAGAATACTCTCCTTTCCATCGTGTGCGACAATACGTTGTGCAACTTCTTTTTGTACAAGCACTACGATGCGTTCAGGTTTGTGTGTTCCTGCTAAAAATAATTCGAGAATTTCTCCCGTGATGTAGTACGGAATGTTTGCAATTAACTTGTAACGTGAATCATCTAGCGCGTAATGAGAAAAATCAAACGTGCGAATGTCATCTCGAACAATCTGTAATTGTTTTGATGTAATTTCTGGAGCAAATATTTCCTGCAGGTATGTAACAAGGTCGGCATCTTTTTCAATCGCGAGCACACGACATCCTGTATCAAGGAGTGCTCGCGTCAGGGCTCCCTTCCCTGGTCCAATTTCAAGCACAGTGTCTGTTGCGGATAGTTCACCTACCTCAATAATTTTATTGAGTGCAACTTTTGATTTTAAAAAGTTTTGCCCTAGTTCTTTTTTTGCACGATGTGTCATGTTTAAAAAATTAAAGTAGTTTCTATGTGTGTTTGTGTTTTGTACCGATATATCGGTACAAAATATTTGTGTTATTTTGCTACCACTTACTACTTCCTACATTCTACCTTCTATTTTCTAAACCAATCACCAATCTCTCACTCCTAACTCCCCACCCCCACTCTTTAAAAGTCTATATCAAGGAGTCCTTTTCCAAAACCACCTTGCGGTTTCCACTCGTTTGTTGGGGTGACGTCCTCAATAAGATCGGTATCCATTTCGGTAACAAATCGCGAGGGCGTATTGATAGTCGCCGTTCCATAAATAGTACGAATGAATGCGTAGGAAAGGTGTGCTTGGTGGCGTGCGCGGGTGAGTGCAACGTAAAAAAGTCGGCGCTCCTCCTCACGTTCTTCTGGCGTATCACGTGTCTCGCTTCGCTCGTCCGGAAACAGCCCTTCTTCGAGTCCGGCAATAAAAACATGAGCAAATTCAAGGCCTTTTGCGGCGTGGATGGTCATAAGCTTTACGGATGACTCGTCGTTTTTGAGTGCATCTTGATCGCTTGCTAGTGATGCGTTTTCAAGGAATGCACTGATTCCCTCTTCGAGCGGAAGTGCGTCGTATCGCGTTGCAATCGTTGCAAGCTCTTTCATGTTGGCAAGGCGTTCTATGTCGTCGTCACCTCCGTGTATAAGATCGAGTTCAAGTCCACTTTCTTTAATTACAAACTTCACCACGTCGGAGGGTTTGTGTGTGCGCGCTACTTCTGCAACGCGTCCGAGAAGTGCACGGAAGCGTTCGATTTTTTCTTTCATCTTTGCAGGCAAATCGTGTTCTTGGTATGAAAGAATTTTGAGCAGTGTTGTTTTCCCAATTCCGCGTGCGGGCACATTAATGATGCGCGCAATGGCGGTGGTGCTGTCTGGGTTGAGTGCGGCGATAATGTACGAGAGAATATCTTTCACCTCTTTTCGTTCAAAAAATCGTACGCCAAGCATTTGATACGGCACGTGCGTGTTTAAAAACGCCTCTTCAAGTACACGTGACTGAAAGTTTGCGCGAAAGAGCACAGCAATTTCATTTGCTGGAACCCCGCTCGCAATTAATTCCTGTGCGCGTGTTGCAACCCACGTTGCTTCATCTGTTTCGTTTGCTGCAGTGTAGAGCTCTATCTTTTCTCCGTTGGAGCTATTGGTAAAAAGATTTTTTTCTTTTCTAAATTCATTTTGTGCAATGGCACTGTTTGCTGCGGAGAGGATTGTTTGCGTTGAACGATAGTTTTCTTCAAGCATCACGATGGTGACATTTGCAAAATCTTTTTCAAACCGCGCGAGATTACGCATGTCCGCACTTCGCCATGTGTAAATACACTGGTCATGATCGCCAACAACGCAAATATTTCCATGTCCGCCTGCTAATAGTTTGGTAAATTCGTACTGCACCGTGTTGGTGTCTTGATACTCGTCAACGTGCACGTGTGACCATCGCTGTTGGTAGTGTTCTAGAATATCTGGATTTTTTTTGAGGAGTTCAAGAGTTGAGAGAAGAAGGTCGTCAAAATCAAATGCCTTTTCTTTGGTGAGTACGTCATTGTATTTTTCCCACACAGGTACAACCAATCGTTCAAAATAGGACGAACCTGCTTTTTCTTTAAACTTTGAAAGTGTCGTCGCTTCACCTTTGTTTTTTGAAATAACTGAAAGGAATGCGTTTGGTGAGTGTTGTTTTGGATCCAAACCGAGATCTTTTACAATTCGTTTTATTGCCGAGAGCGAATTATCTCGATCAAAAATGGTGAAGTACTTAGTTACGCCGAGTCGCGCTGCACTTTCTCGAAGGATTTTGACACCGAGGGAGTGGAAGGTTCCGACGAAGGGAGAAGTGGTAGCTGGTATGTGGTAGCTGGCATGTAGGGTCCTTCCAAGGAGGTGGCCGACCCGCTCGCGCATTTCAGTTGCTGCTTTGTTGGTGAACGTAATGGCAAGGATTTTCTCTGGAAGTACCCCACTATTAATAAGGTGGAGTATGCGGGTCGTGATAACGCGTGTTTTTCCTGTTCCGGCCCCAGCAATAATCATAAGGGCGCCATCAATATGCTCAACAGCCCTTCGTTGGGCAGGATTTAAGCTTTCAAGGTAATGCATGGACGCATCATACCACGGCGCATGGGCGCCAAATAACAAATATCCAATATCAAATACCAATGAAATTAGAAGTTTAAAAAGTAGGAAGTAGTAGGCAAAAAAGAAAAACCGCCGAGCGACGCGGGTGCGTGCTCGGCGGAAGGTGGAAAGAACGGCTACTTCTTGCGGAAGATCTCAATACTGATGCCGATGACCATCATGGTGATTGCCCAGATGACTCCCGCACTTGCAGATAAGAATCTCTCGATTCCCGTGCCCCGAGCCATCACTGCCGGCAGAAACAAGAACAGGACCAAACCGAGAAAGAAAAAGACCCTGGATCCGGTAAGCATTTGAAACCTCCCAATTTTTGACCAAACCAAGCGTAATGCTCGGGTTGGGTACTTTCTGAAGATATTCTATAAGAAAATTGTGTCATGTCAAGACCTCAAAAGTTAGGGAGTAAATGTTTTTTACAATAAAAACAGGTGTAATGTCAATGGATAGTGGATGGTCAAAAATTCAAAAAACGGCTCTACAAAGCCATTTTTGACATAATTTTTATCCACGGAGTAGTCCACTTCTTTATTGCCCCTTTATCCCTATTCCCGTAGAATTATTGATGTTGCAGGAGTTAAGAATGTCCACCCGCATAAGGCGGGTACGCCAGACACCGCGGAATTACAATCTAACCCAACTATATAATATCTTCCTATCGTGATTTTGGTTCGTGGTTTTCTCTTTTAACGAACCGAATGAAACATGGTGTTCAGTCAAAGCGCTTCTGGCGCGCTTTTGTCTTTCGTGTCGTTGTTTCACTACTTCCCTTCGTGACCTACGGTGCGTTGCTTGGTATATATGGTGCATTGCCTTCAGTGGGTGCTCAGGAAGAATTTCCCGGTATTCGACTCACGTCACTCAACATGCCATTATTGGAAAGTACAGGAAATCCAAATCCAAAACTCGCTGTAGCAACGCCTTCTAATATTGTATACGGCGTTGCGCTCGCTTCTGATGAAAACCCAATTGCTGATGGTCGTCGGCTTTCGGCAACATCTGATCAAATTTCTACATACGTTGTTCGCGAAGGAGACTCCCTTTCAATGATTGCGGACATGTTTAACGTTTCCATAAACACTATTCGTTGGGCAAACAACATGACCGGCAAATCGACGATTCAGCCAGGACAAACACTCGTCATTCTTCCGGTGACAGGTATTCGTCACATAGTGAAGAAAGGTGACACCATACAAAGTATTGCAAAGAAGTACAAGGGTGATGTTGAAGAAATTATACAGTACAACGGTTTGGAAGAAGGAACAGCTCTTGTTGTTGCGAGTGAAATTATTATTCCTGACGGTGAGGTTGTTGTGACGTCTTCAAAGAGTGCTTCGGGTGGTGCATCTCGGGCATACTCAGGGCCAACATACGCTGGATACTACCTACGACCAACACATGGGGTGCGATCTCAAGGGTTGCACGGACACAATGGTATTGATATTGCCGCACCAGTGGGAACACCTGTGTACGCTTCAGCTGCGGGTGAGGTCATTGTTTCTCAAAGCGGTGGATGGAATGGTGGATACGGAAACTACATTGTGGTGAAGCACGGTAATGGAACACAGACGCTGTATGCACACTTGAGTAGTACGTCGGTTGCCGTTGGTGATAGTGTTGGACAAGGTGACGTGATTGGAGCTGTTGGTTCAACAGGACGTTCAACAGGGGCGCACTTGCACTTTGAAGTTCGTGGGGCAACAAACCCTTTCTAAGTAGTGGTGGGGTTAGAGGTGAGGAGTTGGTGATTGGTTTGGTAGTTGGAAAAGGTTGAAGATAGTAAAAATGGTAAGCAGAAAGCACATGAAAAACACAAAAGAGAAGTTCTAGGGTGAAGCTGGTAGTGTGTGGGGACACGCGCTACGGGTTTTGATCTAGAAATACCCAAAGCATAAAAACCGCCAGTGATGGCGGTTTTTATGCGAATGACCAATCTCAAATATCAAAATTCAAAACTGGTCGGTCTTTAAGGTCGCAATGTGCGACCTTAAAGATTTGCGTGGCGTGTGCTGTAAGAGTTTTTATGTCGTGAACATTTTTGGTCGATACTGGAGTGCTTCGAGGATGTGGTGTTTTTCGATGTGCTCAGCATTTTCTAAATCAGCAATGGTGCGAGCAATTTTTATGACGCGATGGTACGCACGGGCCGAGAGGTCTAACTTTTTTGCAGATACATTGAGAATATCTCGCACCTCTTTTGACAGTGGTGTAAACGTATCCAGGTCGCGCACGTTCATATCACTGTTTTTTCTTCGTGGTGTATTTTCAAATCTTTTTGTTTGGTACGTGCGTGCAGAAAGAACGCGCTCCCGCACGACACTACTTGCCTCACCATCACTACCGCGTGAGAGGTCTGCATGTTCAACAGGCGCAACTTCAACCCACAAATCAATTCTATCCATAACTGGTCCAGACAGCTTTCGTTGGTAGTGAAGTAAAATGTGCGGCGAGCACGTGCAGGCTCGTCCACTCCCCCACTTTCCACACGGACATGGATTGAGTGCTGCAACTAAAAGTGTATCGGCGGGAAACTGTGCGCTTCCGCGGACGCGTGCAACCGACACGACACGATCTTCGAGTGGTTGTCGCAAACTTTCAATGACGCGTCTATCAAATTCAGGAAACTCATCTAAAAAAAGCACACCGCGATGTGCGAGAGTGATTTCTCCTGGCTTTGGAAATGCTCCGCCACCAACGAGAGAGACATACGAACTTGTATGGTGTGGGGAGCGAAATGGTGGGTGTGTGACGGTGTGCTCCTTGAGTAATCCTGCAACAGAATGAATTGCTGTTACTTCCAACATCTCATCAAATGAGAGTGGCGGGAGAATACCGACGAGCGCTTTTGCAAGAAGTGTTTTTCCTGTTCCGGGCGGACCCCACAACGCAATGTTGTGTCCGCCCGCTGCCGCAATCTCAAGTGCGCGTTTTGCAGTTGTTTGTCCACGCACGTCCGAGAAATCAATACTGTATGGCGCAACAGTTGGGATGTATTCTGTCTCTGGTGTGACGGCTATTTTTTGTGGCGCCCTCTTTGGTTCCTCTGGCTTTTTCTTTTCGTTGAGATGCGCGATGAGTTCTGTAAGTGAACGTGCTCCAAACACAGAAATACCACGAACGAGTGCTGCTTCTGTCGTGTTTTCGGTGGGGACATACACTTCCGTGAATCCCATGTGTTGTGCTTTGATAACAAGTGGAAGGACACCTGCAATACGACGCACGTCTCCATCAAGAGAAAGTTCCCCGAGAAATAATTTTTTGTCAGGATTAAAACGAATATCATCTTGCGACAATAGATATGCAAGTGCGATGGCGATATCAAATGATGGGCCTTCTTTTTTGATGTCAGCGGGTGCGAGAGAAATAACTATTTTTTGGTTTCTACTTTTGGGTGATTCGAAGTTGCTGTTTTTTATTGCTGCAGATACTCGGTCGCGCGATTCTTCGACGGCCTTGTCGGGAAGTCCCACGATTGAAAATGCATGCAAGCCATTGGACACATCTACTTCAACAGAAATAATGTGCGCTGTGAGAAGCGACGTTTGTGCACTGTACACTTTTGCGAAAGACATACAGGCACTTTATCAGTTCATCATAAAGAACTGATAAAGTGCCAAGTTCAAATATCAAATATCAAAATAAAATCCGAAATAACCAATAACCAAGCAGCAATAACCAATGAAAATTCAAAATCCAAATATCAAAAAGTGACGAGTAGAAAGTAGCGTGCTCCGCTGGAGGCGGGGTAAGTAGAAAGCAATGGTGTGGTGATTGACCGGGGCGACTCTGGCGGGTATAGTCCACGTGGATATATACTGAAAGGAGCTACGCCGTGCGCATTCTCGTTGAAGGTGATAACACAGAAAACCGCGAAGAGGTTGTAAAAATTCTTCGCGGGGTTTGTCCTGATGCGGAAATCGTCGAGAGAGATATTCGACCCATTTTGGGATTCGGGTTGGAATTAGGAACCGTCGGGGAGAAATTTGACCTCGTGATTTCTGTTGGTGTAACCAGAATTGGACAGGATCTGGATGTGCCATACCTCGGATCATTTTTTACAGAGAGGAGATAGGTCATGAAAGTTGGCAGACAGTTGGTAAAAGAAGACCCATTTGCGAAGGTCAACGCAAAGTTGGCGAGGTTCAGACAGGCGGTTGAAACCATCCTCCAACAAAAACGTAACATCGCACGAGATATTTCCTTTACATGTGAACACTGCGGACGCAAGGCCCCTCTATCTCAGTGGGTTTTTATTCAGTCGATGTACTACGTTGCACCGCATGGATGTACAGAGGGTGATTATTGGGTTAACTCTCAAACGAAGGTGTGTCACCTCTGTTGTCCGATGTGTGAATGGGAAAATTATCTCTACAATCACCCCGAGAGGGAGAAGATTCTCGGTGTGTTTGTTGAGGTCGGAGAAAGTCAGAAGGAAATGATTTTTGCTCGAATCGAGATTCGTAGGAAGTGATAGGTAGTGGGGTGTTCTTTGTGCAAAACCGTGAGTGCTTTCAGTACTCACGGTTTTTGTGTATGTGACTAAAAAGTATTGACTTGTTGTGTTTTGACATGTATGTTTCTGTTGGACTTAGTAAGAAAGGAGAACGGTATGGGACTCAGAATTCTCGTGGTTGAGAGCGACGCAAAAATGCGGGCGACGTTGTGTCGCCAGCTCAAGAAAATCTGGGGAGTGGTGGATGTTGTAGAAGCCCCGTCCTTCGATGAGGCGGTTGGCGTGTTCAACTCACACAAGGGTATCTTTGACGGGATTGTTCTCGATAGCCCCAAGGTTCTTGGATTTGTTCGTTGTCTCAAGTACACGGGAATCATTGTAGCGTCTTCCTCGAGCGACGTTGCAAATGACGTGATGATCGAGTGCGGAGCCAACGGAAAGGCCTGCGCCGTCGATTCCAGAGTCGGAAAGGAGACGGCCCTCGGGGTTCTCATGAGCCTTCTCCACAGAAAAAAGTAGAACACAAAACCCGCCCGGCGTATGCCGAGCGGGTGTTTTGCTACATTCTACATTCTATCTTCAACATTCCATTCACTTACACATTTTCTCGCGCTGAAGGATTTGCTTCAAGGCGTTCAACAGAGATTGGTTCACCTGTCTTTTCATCAATGCCATACGTGCCATTTTCTATTCGTGCGAGGGCGTCAGTAACTTCTTTGAGCTGTGTCTCGAGTGTTCCTGAAATTGCAGTGTTTTCTTCTAGGTCTTCAAATTTATCTGCGAGTTCGTTTTTGTCTGCGGTTGAAACGTCGATTGCTTCATCAACAATAGGACTCCAGTCGCCTGTCATGTTTGGATTTTTAATACCAATATTTGAAAGTTCGCTTTCAAGGCGTGCCTTTTCATCGGTTAATACTTGTTTGAAATGAGCGAGTTGCTCGGTAGTTATAGTATTCATACGGGGACATCTTACCAGATATACACTTAAAGTCCAAAGCACAAAGCTCAAAATCCAAATGAGACATACCGGCTTATTCGTGCGAATAAGCCGGTATGTGTGAACACCAAAGTAGTCGTGTGGCAACCTAAAATGTTACATCGTAAAGCGGGCGGTGGAAATATAGTCAATAACCGCCGCGAGTGTATCTTCGTCGGGGGCGATGATAAGCAGTTTTTGTGAAAGGAATGAGTAAAGAACGCGCACACTGCCGTCAGTTCCAAGGAGTGCGCGAGTGTCTTTGTTTTTGATGGTGAGATCTTTAAAGACAGGCGTGATTGAAGTCATAACGGGCACAGCAACTGGTACTTGTATTAGTGTGGTTGTTGCGACTGTTGTTGTGGATACGCCTGTGGTTGTTGCAACAGTTGATGTGGAAACGGGCGGAAGTGTGGGCGCAGGTGGAGGAGGAAGAGGTGCTGGGGTGCGAACCATAAATGCAATATCTTCAGGAAGTGTGTTCTCCCATTCAAGAAGTCCAGCAAATGCTGATTCGTATGATGTTACTTCAAATGCGAGAAATGGTGAAGTTTTTCCTGCTTTTGACACAACACCAACGTATGAGAGTGTTCCAAGAGAGCGCGCAAGACGATCCGTGTTGCGTGCGGAGAGTGTTGTAAAAAAATCATCGGGCACCACATTTTTAACTACACGGGTTACATTTCCATCTGCGTCTGTTGTGTCCGCATATGTTACGAGACGCACAAGCGATATGCCGGTTTTTTGTGTGTATACAGAGGGCAACGCGCCGAGCGTTTGTGAAAGTTTTGTTCGTGACATGTCGGTCACGTCGAGCGTTGTTTCTTCCACACCTGGAATAAGCGCATCGGGTGCGGTCATGGTTATTTGGGTGGTTGGTGTTTGGGTTTGCATGAGAAATGCAACGGTTACCACAACTGCACCAAGTACTGCGAGGCCAACTCCCCCGAGAATCCACGGCATACTGTGTGTGCGCTCTTCGTCAGGAAGTGTGTCGTACAATTCTTTTTTTGTTGCCTGTTGTTGGGCGAGTGCAATTCCAGAAACAGAAAGATTTTGATTGTGAATAGTTTCTGCGGCGTCTGATTCAAGTGTGCGAATAGATGCTCGCCGAGCTGCTTCTGAAACGCGTTCCATTGCAGATGTTGATTGAGAAAATGATGCTTCGGCAGGTGTGCTTTGCGCAGGTGGTGTTGATTCGGGTGTCAGGCGAGCACTCGTCGGAAGCTTAGCTTCTGAAGGTGACTGTTCTGCAGGGATGCCGAATGCAATTACTTTTTTTGGAGCGTCTTGAATTGCATGTTCAAAAGGAGCTTCGACAATGTCTGGCAGTGTTGTTTCAGGAGCAGGTGCTGGAGCAGGTGCTGATTTTGGAACGCCCGATACTGCAAATTGTGTTGCAGACAGGGGTTCTGGTGTTTGTGTATAGGGTGTAGAAACGGCTTCTGGTCCAAGCACGTCAATGAGTGTTTGTTTTGGCATTGCCGATCGCATTGCTGGGGTGTCTGACGACGCTTGAGAAGAAGGAGTTGATTGTGCAAACACAACATCATCAGGAACGGGTGTCGATGTTCCTGTTGGAATTTCTGGCGGAAGACCAAATGATGGATTCGTTGGAAGTGGATCAACCATATATGCATAGTATACCCCGTGAGATAAATATGTGTATGCCGTGTTGTGTGGATGATTTTCTCACCAAATATCTCACGGGGTAAAAATGCAAAGTTCAAAATCCAAAGTCCAAAAAAGGATAAGGCGATACGTGTATGTGGTAGATGGTATGTAGTATGTGGAAAAATTCAATATCAAATAACAAATGACGAAGGTGGAAGCGTGCAACATGTAACATGAAGTATGTAACAAAAAGGGTGCTTTTTTATTCGCCTATTCGCGCGAATTAGAGAGTATAAAACACAGAGAGGTTTAACCTCGCTTATCAGTAAATATAAAAAAAGAACCGCCCGATGAGCGCGGCGGCTCTTCGGGCGGTGGTGGTGGAAGGGTTAATCCTCAAACCACGGGCGTTTCACATATCTTTGTCCAATGACCTCTGACTCCTGACAATCGGCACAGAACTTGATTGTCTGTTTTCGGTACCGAAAGCAGTGCGTATCTGTTGAGTAGTACCTCGTCGTACTCGTCCAGACAGATATCCTCTTACTTCCGCACGTGCAACGTCTGTAACGGAGGTTCAAATACAATCTCTTGAGATAGAAAAAGACAACGATTGCCCCGACGGTGACGAGCAGTACGAGTAGAATCTGTGACAGTGACGGCATGCTTCACCTCGTTGTGTGAGTGCACGATATGCGCACGTTGGGTTCAATATTCTGAGAATACCTTATGTCTTATGTGTATACTTGTCAATTTGTCCGTAATGGTTCAACGGTTCAGAATACAAAGCACAAAAATCGGCCGCGAAGCAGATTTTTGTGCGAGCAGTTTTCGTAAGGTCGAACTTACGGTGGTTAGTTTTTTTGAACTTTGAGCTTTGGATTTTGTGCTTACCTTCTAGATCCCCCTCGATATCCTCCAGAACCACCAGGACGGCGGAAATCTCCACCAGAACGGAAGTCTCCTGATGGTGCTGCACCTTCCTTCAAACCTTTGCGAACTGCAAAGTCAGGGTCTGCATCCTTAATGGAGAGTTTAATCTTCCCTTCCTCACCCAGTTCTTTGATTATGACGGGAACCATGTCTCCAACGTTTGCTACCCCATCCATTGATGCAAGACGAAATGGTGCGATCTCAGAAATGTGTACTAATCCCTCGGTGTCCTTCATTCCAGAAAGAGGAATTTCATCACCCATGCGGACAAAGAGACCAAAGTCGGCAATGCGTGTGACAACACCTTCAAATTTTTCACCAACATTGTATTCACGCGCAATTCCTTCAATGATTTTCTTTGTTTTTTCTGCACCTTCAACATTTCCCGTGATGAATACGGTCCCGTCTTCTTCAATCGTAATTTCTGTTCCGGTGAGTTCACGAATTTGGTTGATGGTCTTTCCCCCACCACCAATCACGGCACCAATGAATTCTTTTTTAATTTTTGTGACGAGAATACGCGGTGCATTTGGATTCATTTCTGCTCGTGGTGCAGGAAGCGCCTCTGCGATTTTATCTAAAATGTGGAGGCGCGCCTTCTTCGCTTTTTCAAATGCTTCTGGAAAAACAGAAAGTGGAACTCCAGCAACCTTTACATCCATTTGCATTGCAGTCACACCATCACGTGTTCCGGCAACTTTGAAATCCATGTCGCCGTAGTGATCTTCTGGTCCTTGAATGTCGGTCAGCACGCGGAAGCTGGTTAGCTGACTAGCTTCATTAGCTTCTAGAACAACTCCCATTGCAATACCAGCAACTGGCGCGAGGATTGGTACACCTGCATCAAGAAGTGCCAGCGTTCCTCCGCACACAGAACCCATTGATGATGAACCGTTTGATGACATCACTTCTGACACAATACGAATCGTATAAGGGAAGGTTTCTTTGGGAGGAATAACAGCAGAAAGGGCTTTTTCTGCAAGTGCCCCGTGTCCAATCATGCGGCGATTTGTTCCACCCATACGTCCTGTTTCTCCTGTTGAATATGGAGGAAAGTTGTAGTGCAGCATAAAACTTTTTGCTCCTTTGACCTCCATCCCTTCCATTTCTTGAACTGCTTCTGGACCACCGAGCGTGAGTGCTGCGAGTACGTGTGTTTCACCTCGGTAGAACACACCCGCTCCGTGAAGCATTGGTGCAACGCCTCCTGCTTGCGTGTAGATTTCTCGCACTTGATCAAAGTCTCGGTTGTCGGGACGTTTGCCGGCGAGGATTCCAACATCAAACACTGCTTCAACTTTTTCTTCAAAAAATAAATCAGCAAGTTCACGACTTTCATCTGGTGCACTTGTTTTGAGGAGTTCGTGCCATACGTGGTGGAGTTCGCCCACTTTCTCTCCTCCGGAAATGCCACAGAACACAGCGCTCTCAAGTTGCGGGGCAATCTCTTTTTCAAACAATGCGAGTGCTGCGTCGGAGAGCGTTGGAAATGTGAATACTTTTTTCTCTTTTCCTAATTCTTTGATGATGTTGTTTTGGAATGTTTCCAATTTTGTAATTTCCTCAACTGCTTTAGTGAGTCCTTCGATGATGATGTCCTCGGGAACTTGGTGTGCTCCTGTTTCAATCATGTTGACCTTCTGATCTCGTCCGCAGACAAGTAAATCAAGTACGTTTGTTTTGCGTTGCTCGTAGTTCGGGTTGAGTATCCACGCACCTTCAGGAGTTCTCCCCAGTCGTACTGCACCAACTGGACCTGCCCATGGAATATCTGACACACCGAGTGCAAGTGATGCGGCAATAGTTGCAATAACATCTGGGTCGTCCTCTCCAATAGAAAGAATAGTAGTGACTACTTGTACTTCAATACGAAGGCGTTGATCAAAAAGTGGGCGTACGGTGCGGTCAACAATGCGACCAGAGAGGATTGCTTCGTCCGACGGCTTCCCTTCTCGGCGCATGTACTTACCTCCAAGAATTTGTCCTGCCGCATAAAACTTTTCTTCATAATCAACAGTGAGAGGAAAATAATCTATTCCTTCACGCTCTTTTGAACCCATGACCGCAGTGGCAAGAACGGCAGTGTTGCCATAGCGAACAATCACGGAACCATTCGCCTGCATGGCGAGGTCGTTAAACTCTGCGGAGAGGGTTTTTTCACCAAAAACCGTCTCGAATGTTTTACTTTTCATACCTTGTTACGCGAATGTGCGCGAATGAGAATGCACGCAGATTAACGCAGATTATAGGAGCTCGTCTTCACATTGCAGATCTGACTTTTGACGTGTCCTCGGCCGAAGGCCTCGGGTGCCTGTTCAAATCCGTATATGCAAAGGCGAGCAATTACCCCTTTGTAATACTGAAAATATAGCACAAAACACGCTAGTGGCTAATTCGTACGAATTAGCCTGTATACAAGAAGCCCCACAGAAGCGCGGGGCTTCTTGTGGGGGGGGGTGAAAGAGCTGCGGTTATTCAAGCCATCGGTCTGTGGTTCGATTGGAGCCGTCGGCGTCGCCTCGGGGTTGTTCGAAAGAGGATTCTCCATATCGATATGAGTATAGCAAAGTGGGAGGCGTACGGGGGCGTTGCCTTGGTGGTTAGTGTCACTGATTGTCTTTTTGTGTTTTGTGTGGAGAATGGTTCTTGGAATGAGGTTCTTCGGGTTCGTGAAAGGAGCTGAGAGTATGGGAGAAGGAAAAACGCCAAGTGCGCGGGTTCAGGAGTATTTGAATAGCGATCAGCCCTCCCGGTACGTGGTGTTGTACGGAGTGAGGGGTCTCTTCGACCACCTCCCACCCTTTGCCAGCCTCAAGCGGGCATATGCGATGTCCAAGGCGCGTCGTCCGAGGGCATTGCACAAGAAGTGAGAGTGGGGGGGGCAGAGTTCCCCCATGCCCCGGACCAGGTTGTCCGGGGTTTTTAGTTCAAAACCAAGGCGTTGTCTTGGTTGTTGACTTGTCATTTGGCGCGAGCGTGTGTAGAGTGGTGCTTGGACTTGGTCTTCTTACTCGCTAGGGAGGTGTCGAGTGCTTGACGAGCGCGACGAGTACACTTGGGCGGCAGGGGCGCGGAAGAGACACCGCGAGCGGGGGTGTTTTGGTCACAACCCCCCGCCGGGAACCCCGTCAATTCCGTCTGTGTTTGACGGTTACCCGACGCCGAGCAAGTGGCGCCGCATCGGGGGAAGTGGCAATGCCGTCAGCTCCGCGGTGGGTGGCGAAGAGCCTGCCCAGACCCCCGAGGAACCGGAAGATGTTGTTGGTGCCCCCGTGTGAACGGGGGTTTCGTTTTGTTTGTATGAGGTGTTGCTCTGGGTTTGAATAAAAAAGGAAGCCCCGCGCGATGCGCGAGGCTCGTGCGGGGGGGGCGAGGATGAAACGGTTACTGCCACCGGTCGTAGTAGTACCAATAGAACATCTCTGCGACCTTCTCCGGCTCATCTCGTCCGGCGATTTGGTCGAGACTTTCTGCTAGATCCTTCTGTGAGAGGTAATCACGGCTAGCGCCCGCGTACTTCACGAGGAACATGGGCGTACCATCATCTAGCGGTTCTACTGGGTTGATGATGGCAATCAGGGGAGGGCTCGAGATTATTCCCACCGCGGGAAACATGACGTGGTTGAGCTTTTGCTCCATCTCGGCCGTATGGACCTTCGCAGCTCTTGTTGTGGCGGGGTCAGGTCCCGTGGCGAGTGTTTTCCAGTTGGGCACTACCCAGTAATACATCATAAACATGATGCAAACCAGGAAGAACCCCGCAGACACCTTCACGGCGAAGCGAAACCGTCTTGTGTTTGAGTCCATTTTTCTCCCTTGGCCGAAGGCCTTGCGCACTGCATTTTTGTACGACAACGAACAACCCAAATCCGCGCAGATTCTGCGCTTAAAATACAAAGAAGTCAATCCGAGGCAACGCCTCCGATCAACAAAACAAAGCGCCGACCTCGGGGAGGTCGGCGTTGGAAGAGGTACATCTGATCAGTCGGCCTTGTTGGTCCCGAGCTTGGCGAGCGCCCACTCGATCCGCCCGCGCCGCTCGAGCGCCCGGTACACCTTGTGCTCGATGTGCCCCACGACGGGGCCGAGCACGAGGCCCACCAGCGCGTAGGCAACGAGGTTCTCGTTGAGCCAAGCTCCCACCGCCATGGCGATGGACAGCGAGAACAGGGTTGCCAACGCCGCCGCTCGCCGTCCTTCCTCGTTCGTGTACTTCACGAAGAGAAGGATGGTGCGGGTGAAGGCGGAGAACAACTGTAGGAGGTCACGCAGGATCAGTGTGGGGTGTGCGAGGAGCTCCCGAAGATCTTCGGCGCAGGCCGAGAGGGTGTGGGTGAGACTCTTCGCCAAGGCCTTGATGAGCCAAAGTAGCGCCCTGCCACCCCAGTACGCAACGGCAATCGGATTGAGGTATTTCAGGAGGGCCTTTCTGTAGAGAGCAACTATGAACCTCCTAGTAGGAAGGTCGTCAAACGGCCACAACTCCATAGCCGAAAGAAGAAAACCAAATACTGGGGCCAGAAAGGCACCAAGCGCGATTGCTCCGGGCAATGTGTTGGCCAAGTTGTCGAACAACCAGAGGGCGCTTGTCATGTACAGGTTGAAGAAGAAAGAGAGGAGGGTCATCCACACGGACAGAGTCAGATAGACTTTTATCCGTTGCATCTCCTCCGGCATACCGACCATCGTCTCCTTGACCGCGCGCACGAAAGCGACGCACGCGCTCTGCCAGTCGTAGGCGATCCATCCCACGACGGCTCCGACGATGGCGGCCAGGGCGAGCGACGCCCACGGCCAGCCGAACTGGGCCACGAAGGCCAGTCCGAGCAGTACACCTGTGAGGCATCCCGTGAGAATCCCCCAAAACGGACTCTTTTGCACGACTTCCCTTCCTTTCTCGGCCCGTAGGCCATCGAACTGCATTTTTGTACGACAACGAACAACCCAAATCCGCGCAGATTCTGCGCTTAAAATACAAAGAAGTCAATCCGAGGCAACACCTTTGTTCAACAAAACAAAAGCCCCGCGCGAGTGCGGGGCTCGTGCGGGGGCGCTTCAGTCGTTGATTGTTGTGATGGTGAACGGGCTCACCAGAATCGCTTCTGATGCCCCATCGAGTTCGACCGCCACAATTCGTTCGCTTCCCCCATTCCCGAGATTCCCGTTGCTCCAGATACCAAGGACCTTTCCTTTGAGTCCTTTGGGCAGTTGAGCTTCAGCGGTGGTGATGAACCGATCACCCTCGCGAATGACTCGCGTGCTACCTCGTGGAATGATTCCGGCGTAGAACTCGGCGCTATCGAGGATGAGATCTCCCCACATGCAGCGCTTCAGAGTCTCGCCTTCTCGTAGTTGAATTTGATTCCCGGATTCTGACATCGCCCCGCTCCTTGACCCGTAGGCCTCAGTGCTGCGTTTCTTGTACGACAACGAACACGTAAATCTGCGGTGATTTTGCACTTCATGTGAGAAGAAGTCAATCCATCGACAAAAAAGAAGCCCCGCCGACGTTCTGTCGGCGGGGCGGGGTTAGACACTTTTCGGAAGGATGTCGTCCGGAATAACATACGCGCGTATGGTTGCCCCATCGAAGAGAACGTTGATGAGGTCTCCTGGAGAGAGTGTGTTCATCTCGATCTCTACCACTGTTCCGGTACTTCCCTTTGGGATGTACCAGATGCCTCTAGAGACAACGCGGTCTCCAATTCGAATGGTGTATCCTTTTGTGTTGAAGCCGACGCACTTTCCGTTCGAAACGATGAAAATCCCCCACAGACATCGTGAGGTGGTTTCTCCCGCCAGGAGAACCGGCTCAACTTCTTTGCGGATTTCTTGTACGTCGCTCATGGGACTCCTTTCGAGTCTCTGTGTTGAACAACAATTCTGGCGAAACAATAGTCCGATATGCGTGCTTTGTCAACGAAGATGAAGAAGCCCTGCCGACGTTCTGTCGGCGGGGCGTTCTTCTTTTGTTATTTCTGTTCTTGCGGAGGTCGTTTGCGATCGTTGCGTCCACCTCGGTACCCCATGAGGTACTTACGAGGGTCTTCGTCGAGGTTTGTGAAATGATCTGCAGCCTCGATGAGTTTTGCGGATGTTGAACGTCCGAATGCGATTGCTTCTACTTGGCACCCTTCACTAATTTGAAGATACTGCACAAGTGGAACATAGTCTCCGTCCCCAGATACAATGACAACGGCATCCAATTTTGGTGCGAGTTTCACTGCGTCCATGGCGAGTCCAACGTCCCAGTCGGCCTTTTTTGCACCTCCTGCGAAAATTTGTAAATCTTTTGTCTTCACCTCAATACCCATCTTGGTAAGAGCTTCAAAAAATGTTTTTTCTTCACCTGATTCAGTTGAAATAACGTATGCGATTGCACGAACGAGCGGTCGCTCCCCTATTGCATCTTTAACGATTGCTGCGAAATTAACGCGAGCGTTGTAGAGATGTCGTGCACTGTGATAGAGATTTTGCGCGTCGATAAAAACGGCAACGCGCTGTGCCTTCTGTTTGATTATGGTCATAAAATGATTTTAATAAGCTCAAAATTCAAATTTCAAAATCCAAAAAAGTAATGCTCAATGTGTTATATATGTAAATTTTTTGAGCTTTGGATTTTATACTTTGAGCTTACGGTACGATTACTCTTTGATCTTCTTCATCAACTCAGTGTACTTTGCTGGGTTTTTCTTTTTGAGGTATGCCAAATGTGTTCGGCGTTGTGCCACCATTCCGAGAAGACCACGTCGTGAGTGTTTGTCCTTGCGGTTGTCTTTCAGGTGCTTCGAAAGTTCATCAATACGTTTTGAGAGCAAATTGATTTGTACTTCTGGAGAACCAGTGTCAGCATCGTGCCGAGCGCTTTCTTTGATAACTTTGATTTTCTTTTTCTTGGATAACATATGAATAGAATATGGGTGGATAGTATGTGGTATGTAGAATGTGGAATGAGGTATATGGAATGTGGGGCGGTGATACAAAAATGTTGGGGTTAGGGCCTCCAACGGAAAATACTATATCAAAACTTTGGACATATCGCAAGTTAGGGTGTGTGTCGCTGGTGTGTAGGGAAAATGTGTCTGGATACGTGTGGAAGGTATTGTTTATCTTGTTTTGGTGTTGTGTAGTTTTTGAAGGTACGTTCTTCGGATCCACCGTATTTCTGGGCCGTGTCTAGTATACAGTGGACCCTTTCGCGGGGTCAGAAAAAACTCATCATTCACTGACCCCGCGTTTTTATATACCAAAAGAAAAAGCCGGCATGCTCTGTTGAAAAACAGTGTGCACACCGGCCGGAGGAGTGATTTATTTGAACCCGTTGGCAATCCAGATAACTGCGAAAACGAGTCCTCTAGCGAGAGCAATTATAGACGCGAACCCGAAGGAGAGTGGCCAGATAAGAGCGGTAGACGGCTGAGGCCGGTACATCCAAGGGGTTCCGGATCCCGTTGTGCCCCCAGACTTTCGAAGTGCCCACACCCAACACCCACCGAGAAAGATGTACCCAAATGCTCCGACTATCCAACACAGCGCAATTATCCAGTTCATCTCGCACCCCTTTTGTTAGTGAGGCGTAATTGTCTGTTGAACTATCTAGCGTTGTTTATATGCTTGTACAAAGGCATTGTCAATGTATTTCTTTTTTAACAGATGTGTCGCACAATATCACATAGAGATATATTGTGACGGCAAAAGTTTTTGAATAGAAAAAGACCCGCCACAGGAGGACGGGTCTGAAGAACTGGGGTTCGGGACGCTCACACTCGAGAGATTCTAGGCACCTTGCGTTTTGTGTCGACCGAGAACTCGGGCCGAACGCGACAGGTGGTGTACCCAGGTCTCGAGTTTAGGCAACTTCTCCCCAAACCCTTTTCCATATACACACTATCACAGTACAAAAATATGTCCACATCCATTAGTATTTTTCATATTATATGATCAAAGATGTTGAAACATTAAAAAGAGAATTTCTTGAATACCTCGAGATTGAGCGAGGTCGTTCTATTAAGACAATAGAAAACTACGACCGGTACCTCTCTCGATTTATTGCATTTTCGAAGGTGTCCAAGACGAGTGATATTACCGAGACATCTGTTCGTGAATTTCGTTTGTGGTTGAACCGCCAAACATCGCGTGTCCAGAAAAAAGATGCAGGTAACACCTTGAAAAAGAATACACAGAACTACTACCTCATCGCCCTCCGTGCATTTTTAAAGTTTCTACGTAAACGAAACGTGGAAACACTTCAACCAGAAGCAATTGAACTCGCAAAAGTCGGCGAACGTGATCTTGATTTAATTACACCAGTGGAGCTTGGTCGTATTATGGATGCCCCAAAAGGAAGCTCTGTGCAAGCACTGCGAGATAAGGCGTTGTTGGAGCTACTCTTTTCAACAGGTATGCGTGTATCGGAGCTCGTATCACTTCCGCGCGATGTTGATTTGTCGCGAGGCGAATTCTCTATTCGTGGAAAGGGTGAAAAGGTTCGTGTGGTCTTCGTTTCCCCTTCTGCACGAGATGCGGTTAATGCGTATTTAGAAAAAAGAACTGACATGGACGATGCACTCTTTATCCAGTTTGGAAAGGCGTCAAAAAATGCAAAAGACTTGAGGTTAACGGCTCGTTCTGTTGAGCGTTTGGTAAAACGATATGCAGTGAAATCAGGTATCAGTAAGAAAGTAACACCACACGTCATTCGCCACTCGTTTGCGACCGATTTACTTGAGAATGGTGCTGATTTACGAAGTGTGCAGGCACTCCTCGGTCATGCAAATATCACCACGACGCAAGTGTACACGCACGTGACCGACAAACATTTGAAAGAGGTGCACAACAAATTCCACGGCCAACAAAAACAATAGTACAATACACGTATCGTTATCGGCGCTTTTATTTTTTATGAAAAAATATTACATACTCGTACTTTTTGTCTGTGTTATAAGTCCACTCTTTGCTCGTGCGGAAGACGTTATTTTTCAAAAAGTACTTCGAACCTATGATCAAAATGGATATAACTCTTCCTGGGGCTCCCGTGCTTTTGAAGGTACAGCGTGGCTTTCAGGAGGAGATTTGATAGTCACAGGAAGTTGCAAACAGGACCACACAGGAGGCGCATTTCTCTTCGGAAGTGATGGTGTATATAAAGGAATTGGAAACACATGTAGTGATACAAGCTCTATTAGGTTGGGCTGTTCGGAGGCGGGAGGATGTCAATTGGGGACCGCTATTGCTGAGCGCCCAGATGGTTCAATTGTACGTTTAGGACAAAGCCGCAATTTTGTTCGACGCTCTCCTGCTGTCTACACTATTGCATCAGACGGGCTCTCGTTTGTATCTCGACTCTTTTTTTCAAAATCAAGCGATGAGTATATGTATCCCCAAGGTCCAGAAAATGACTGGAATACATGGGCAAGCTACTACGATCCTGTTGTTACCTCGGATGACATACTGGTGATGAGGAAAGGTGGAGATGGGTACTTTCCACAACTAGACCGTCTTGTTGCGTTTAGTCTGCCAGAGTTCGGTGCGCTGTGGACAAAAAATTTAACGGGAGAGATCGTTGGTGGTATTAAAGATATGTTCATTCAAACCAACGCACGAAATTATCCCAAAGAACTCGTTGTATATCGCGTGAGTCGTGGTGGGGTAACTGAAATTGACCGAGAACCAATCAATGGATTATGGAAATCATCGTGGGGCACATCCGCTTTGAAAAAAGATCCTAGTGATGCATCGGTGTTTGCTATTAAAACAGGAACAGGTCCACGAGATACAAAAATAGTTCGCTACCGAGCGAGTGCTTCAGGTATACAAAAAATTGATGAGAGAACTATACCTAGTGATGTGTATGGCGCTGACTTTTCAATCTTTGGTGACTACCTAGCATTTGCTACAGGTGGCCCTCGCGTGTGGAAGGGTACGAAGGAGCTAACGATTGGAAGCGCCCCTGCAGGCACACTGTGGAATGTTTCAAGTGTTTCGTTTGGTCGTGATGGAAAACTCGCCGTCGCAAATGCTAAAAATGTGTTGTTGTACGCGCTTAGTGGAACGGTTACACCTCCGGTTTCCATTCCTCCACCAGGTGGCTCGGGGAAAGGTGCTCCATTATATGATTTGAAGTATGGGAATTGTACATTAAAGATGACTACGGGCGATGTTCAATTTAACTCACCCATCACAAGTGCATTTTTTAATTGTATGCTCAATAGTGCTCTTCAAGGATTTACAACAAGTAAACGCTAGATAAAATTCAAGTACATCTCTAATAAGGCCCCGCTCAAGTACGAGTGGGGCTTTGTGTTCTTGTGTGAAGTAGGTCGAGAAGAATAGCGAACCAATATTTCACGGGGTACAATGTGTGTGTCATTATTCATTTTTATTTTTTATGAAAAAATATTACATACTCGTACTTTTTGTCTGTGTTATAAGTCCACTCTTTGCTCGTGCGGAAGACGTTATTTTTCAAAAAGTACTTCGAACCTATGATCAAAATGGATATAACTCTTCCTGGGGCTCCCGTGCTTTTGAAGGTACAGCGTGGCTTTCAGGAGGAGATTTGATAGTCACAGGAAGTTGCAAACAGGACCACACAGGAGGCGCATTTCTCTTCGGAAGTGATGGTGTATATAAAGGAATTGGAAACACATGTAGTGATACAAGCTCTATTAGGTTGGGCTGTTCGGAGGCGGGAGGATGTCAATTGGGGACCGCTATTGCTGAGCGCCCAGATGGTTCAATTGTACGTTTAGGACAAAGCCGCAATTTTGTTCGACGCTCTCCTGCTGTCTACACTATTGCATCAGACGGGCTCTCGTTTGTATCTCGACTCTTTTTTCAAAATCAAGCGATGAGTATATGTATCCCCAAGGTCCAGAAAATGACTGGAATACATGGGCAAGCTACTACGATCCTGTTGTTACCTCGGATGACATACTGGTGATGAGGAAAGGTGGAGATGGGTACTTTCCACAACTAGACCGTCTTGTTGCGTTTAGTCTGCCAGAGTTCGGTGCGCTGTGGACAAAAAATTTAACGGGAGAGATCGTTGGTGGTATTAAAGATATGTTCATTCAAACCAACGCACGAAATTATCCCAAAGAACTCGTTGTATATCGCGTGAGTCGTGGTGGGGTAACTGAAATTGACCGAGAACCAATCAATGGATTATGGAAATCATCGTGGGGCACATCCGCTTTGAAAAAGATCCTAGTGATGCATCGGTGTTTGCTATTAAAACAGGAACAGGTCCACGAGATACAAAAATAGTTCGCTACCGAGCGAGTGCTTCAGGTATACAAAAAATTGATGAGAGAACTATACCTAGTGATGTGTATGGCGCTGACTTTTCAATCTTTGGTGACTACCTAGCATTTGCTACAGGTGGCCCTCGCGTGTGGAAGGGTACGAAGGAGCTAACGATTGGAAGCGCCCCTGCAGGCACACTGTGGAATGTTTCAAGTGTTTCGTTTGGTCGTGATGGAAAACTCGCCGTCGCAAATGCTAAAAATGTGTTGTTGTACGCGCTTAGTGGAACGGTTACACCTCCGGTTTCAATTTTACCACCGACGGGTGTGGGAAGTGGTTTTAATGGATTGCCTCCAGGAACAACCGAAAAAGAACTCACTACGGTAACAAAAAGTATTTTGCAACAAATGGGAATTGGTAACTGTCCCCTTCCACCATCATCAGGTGCAACAATCAACACGACAGGACCAGCACAATTGAGTGCGTTTCTTAATTGTTTACTCCAAACATCACTAAGTGGTCCATATACAAGTCCTCCAATCTCATCAAATACACCAACATCACTGCAACGACATCCAATACCGCTGATGCCTCCTCAGGTATCAAACGCTGTTTCGTTAAGCAAGACGCTTATTACTCAGCCAGGATTTTCTGCTACTACAGGTTCATCTGATGTAGCACTAGTTGGTGCTCGGTGGGTTGATGGAAAATTTGTTCTCTCGAGTTTTTGTAGCGCTACTGGAAATAATAAAGGTCTCTGGATTTTCAGCGAGAGTGGCACGCAGATTGCCGAACGCAATGCGTGTCGTGATGCTGGTGAGGATCAAAATGGTTCCACAGATCACACGTGGGGCGTTACGCCAAACGTACAATTGGTTGGTAATGGTCAATTTCTAAAAGAAATGGGACCATACAATAATCGTCCACCACTTCTCTACCACGTTTCTAATGGCGATTTAATTTCCAAAGCGTGGAATGCGCGAGGAATGAGTGGTAATGGCACTGATGTTACGAGTGACATAGCGGGAATACCTGGGTATGCAGTTGTTATTGAAAATGGAACGGACAATGTGCTCTATGCGTTGCCGGATTGGAATGTGCTCCAACGTGTTTCAAGAAAGTTCCAACCAATTACGGGTGTCGGAAATTATATCGTCGGAACACCAACTCCTGGAAATAAAGATCTGGTTTTGTATAAGGTAGCAAATAACACATTGGAATTAGTAAACAAAGTAACGACGAATATTCGCCCTGTTGCTGCTGCAGTTGACCCGTCTTCAAACGGTACACGTGTTGGATTCTTGTTTATAAATGATGGTGGTACAGGAAAAAATCACGCAGATATCTACACTGTTGGTAGTACGGGGCTTAAGTTTGTAAAAAAGGTAACACTCCCTTCGACAACAACATTTACCTCTACAGGATGGCAGAATGCATTTGCACTAACCGGTGAGTACGTTGCTTTCAATGATTGTGGATTACCTGCACTTCCTGCGCCTAGCGGAACAGGAGACAATCTATCTTCTGCAAAATGCGGTCTCGCTGTTTTGAAAGGTACAACACGTATGACTGTACAACGAATACCTAATGCAACGACGAACGACGGTTCACAAATTCTTCCACCGGCTATTCGTGGTATTGCGATTTCTCCAAGTGGCGCTGTTATTGTTACAAATAGTTACGGTGCATACCTCTACAAAATTGGTGGAGGTGGTGTTGGCAACTAAAAACAAAAGCAAAAATAAAAAGCCCCGCTCGTTCTCGAGCGGGGCTTTTTGTATCTGATTTTTTCTATTACTACATCTGCTGTGTTGGTGCTTGCTTCACTTCGCATGAGTTGCACTTGCTACACTTGCAGCTGAAGATTGACATCACACCTGCAACACCGACGAGAATGTAGACAACACCCTCGAGCCATGACCAATTACCAAAGATAAGGTTTACGAGGTTCCAATTGCTTCCAAAGAAACCACCAAGACCAACGAGACCCCAGTTAACTGCACCAACAATGACCAAAATCCACGTTACCATTGCAATACCACATTTTCCTTTCATCATATTTTTTTGGAGATCGGATTCCCAATCTCTAGGTTATATAAATAATGTTATAAGCAGTTCTATTGTATCAGAAAAAATCTCGTGCAATATTACTGATAAGTGAACAAATGATATACTCAGAGGATACGTCTCGTTAGACATTCTTTTAATCGGAGTGTCGTGGCGGGTCGTCTTATAAAAGTTGTAACTTAAGATGTGAAAATGTCTCTCATTTTCTATCTCTAATGGGATGCAAATCATTTCATGGAACGTAAATGGACTCCGTGCCCTCTTCAATCAGGGTTACTGGGATTGGTTTGAACAAGAAAAACCGGATATTTTTTGTCTTCAAGAAACAAAGGCGGAAGAAAGCCAACTTGCTCCTGAGGTTCAAAAACCACTCGGATACTTCGCCTACTTCAACTCATCAAAAGAACGAAAGGGATATAGTGGTGTTGCTCTGTACACAAAAATAGAGCCCAAAAACGTGTCCTTCGACGTGCTTCCAGAAAGATTCAACACCCAAGGGCGTCTCATTGAGGCCGTTTTTGATGATTTCGTACTTTTGAACGTCTATTTTCCGAATGGTGGCGGTTCTCCCGAGAAGCTCCAGTACAAGCTTGATTTTTATGATGCTTTTCTAGAACACATTCAAAAACTCAGAAAAGATGGCAAAAAGGTGATTTTTTGTGGGGACGTCAATGTTGCCCATGAAGAAATTGATATCGCTCGACCAAAAGAGAACGAGGGACATGTTGGATTTTTGCCTGAGGAGCGTGCGTGGATGGATGAAGTACTTTCTGCGGGGTTTGTTGATACATTTAGACACTTCTATCCTGACAGGAAAAACGCATATTCATACTGGGATACGGTTACTCGCGCTCGCGATAGAAATGTTGGATGGCGACTTGATTATTTCATTGTTTCACAAGATATACTCCCTAAAATCAAGCGATCGGAGATACTGACTGATGTATTTGGTTCGGATCATTGCCCTGTGGGGATAGAGTTGGGAATGTAGAATATAGAATGCAGTCATTGTTGTTGTAGTAAAATACGAGACATTTGACTTTTATTTTTGTTTATGTTACAAAGGAGCTAGGCCTGAGCCATTCGCAAGGAGACGTTCATTCTCTGGCGAATAAGTGCCGGTACACAGACGATGCTCAGGTGGGGAGATCGGTCCGGTCGGACGCTCCCAAACGGCGGAAGCCTCCAGTCCTAGGAAACTGGTCGACTCCGCGCCTCGGAACATGGTTCTGGGGTTTTTCTTTTAGAAATTTTTTGGTGTATTCAAAAAAGCGTTGTTTTTAGGCCATATTTTTGCTGTATTCTCAACTTAACGCAAAAACACTTGACTTTTTATTTATATTGTATATAATACTTTTCGGACAGTGAGTGAGGGTGCTGGGATGTCGGGGGCTTAACCCCCTAGTTCCCTTGCGAGGCCGATTTCCGTTGCGGAATCAATTGAGGAACAAAACCTCGAAGGTTCTTGCCGAGAACGGATACACAGGTCCAGCTTTCATTCACTGTTCGCTGTTCTTTTACCTCTGCGAGATGACCTCGCGGAGAAAACGTGAAGGAGGACGGTCATGGCGCAGGCCATCGCGACCCCGCCCGCAAGAGGCCCGCCGGACAAGCAGTACCCTATCGAATATGATAGGGTTTTTATTTTATAAAGGACATTATGTCCTTTATATATTTAAACATACGGAACGAGGCTATATTTTCAAGAAGGGACCCACGGAAAGCGAAGAGCTTGAGTGTGATCGCCATTTCAGCAGAAATGGACGCGTGCCCTTGAAAATATAGGCGAGTGGAGAGTTATCCACTTCATGTCCTTTACAACCATAAGCATGTCCTTTACACTTACTACCAGAAGTCAGTGAACGGGCCTAATTAAATATATACCCCACACAACAATCTCCTTGCCCGTTTGTGACACTTTGTTCTTTCCCAGCTGGATAGGGATCGAGGAAAACAATCGTCAACGGTTTCGCGTGAATCTCTCGCGGGACACAGCACGAGAATAGTGCGCACCACTTTCGCACCTCAAGCTATACGTTTAGATCTTTCTTACCCCACATCCACACACTAAGGATTTCTCACTGAGAGGTCCTGAAGCCAAGGCCGTCTTGCACTGTTACAGAAGGTTATTCTTCACCGAATTACGTTCCGTGACTCCAAGGCGGCTTTTTGCATGTGGTTGATTTTATTAGCAAGCGATAGCGAGATGCATAAAATCACCACCCCGCCATGGCGGGGTTCTCAAAAATTATATTCGCTATGCTCATTAATTTTTGGAAGAAGTTGGAAGAGGGCTAATTCATGCGAATTAGCCGATATTGACACGGACAAAAAATGTAATATAATACTAACGAATGTTCTCGAGCAACCATGCTCGAAAAAACAACAGGAGACAAGACGATGTACTCTCTTGGTTTTCAGACGATGGCTATTCTCATAGCCGTACCGTTCCTGGCCCAATTTTTCAGTGGGAAGTGCAACTGGAAGGCCGCTGTGGGTTATGCCTACAGGTATGTGGCTGGCGTTGCGTTCTTCATGTGGGTGTTGCACCAGGGGGGATACAAGTAGAATCCCTCGACCAAGCAACGTACATTTGCCCGAAACTTCGGTTTCGGGCAGATTTTCTTTTCTCTCAACCTAAAAAGCTACGAAGCTATAAGTTAGCACTCCCCGCTATTCAACGTGGTGTTTTGAGCGAATTTTTTTGACTTCTTTTTCCTCGGCTTCTTCTTGCGCATCTCTCCCCTTTTCACCAAGCACGCGGAGTTCTGTATCAGGTAGTTTTGCAAGCGCGTGTGCACGAGTTTCCAAATACTCTTTTGTATTTTGTGTTGGGTCATCAAGTACATCTTCAAGAAGTGCGTGGAGAATCCATCCTATACGTGGTCCAGGGCGCTCTCCAAGGAGCTCCATGAGTTGTTTTCCATCAATCTGTAGCATTCCTACCGAAACAGGATCACGCATCACCTCATCAATCATCGCTTTATACTTACGCAAACGATACGGTTGTTCTTTTGGTCGTCCTGTCCCGATTCGGTCGCACACACGCATGTTTAAAATATCTTCAACGTTCTCTGGTCCAACATTTCGAATGAGACGACGCACTGCGGAGTGCGTAATTTGTTCTGTGTCTGAGAAAAACATGTGCCACCGAACAAGTTTCACTACTTTATCAACAACCTCTGTTGGAAATCGCAATTCTTGCATGCGTTTGCGTGCAAGTCGTGAGCCAACAACTTCGTGTCCATGGAATGACCAATCGTTTTTCTTTGTATCCATTGCCTTTGTGTGTGGTTTTGCAATGTCGTGGAAGAGTGCCGCGAGACGAAGCTCAAGTGAGAACTTTTTATCAGCAGCCGCTTGCAGAGTACGTCCAATGTGCTCAAAAACCGTGTACGAATGGGCCTGATTCTGGCCTACCCCAATTCCCTTTTCTAATTCTGGAACAACATATGAAAGCAATTTGTGTTCATGGAGAAGCTGTATTCCTCGAAATGGACTGTCTGACAAAAGCATTTTAGTAAATTCATCACGAATTCGTTCAGCTGAGATGTGTGCAAGATCATCTGCATGTTTGAGAATTGCATCTGATGTCTTTTTTTCAATTTCAAAACTAAGTTCTGTTGCAAAACGAACAGCACGCAACATGCGAAGTGCATCTTCGTTAAATCGTTTTTCTGCGTCACCAATCGCACGGATCAGTGTATCTTCTAAATCTTTTTTTCCATCGTACAAATCAACGAGTGTGTTGGTTGTTGTATCAAATGCAAACGCATTAATAGTAAAATCACGTCGTGCCAAGTCTTCTTCAAGTGATGTACCAAAAGAAACCTCGTCAGGGTGTCGTTTGTCGCTATACCCACTCTCCTTTCGATACGGTGTGACCTCAATTGCTTTGAGTGTTGCATCTTCTGTTTCATCGTTGACTACACCAACGGTTCCATATTCGTTTTCGTAGAAGGTGTGCGGAAAAAGCGCCTGGATTTGTTCAGGTGTTGCGTTTGTGGTCACATCCCAATCTTTTGGTGTTCGATCAAGATACATATCTCGAACACAACCACCAACAAGATATGCTTCATACCCACTATGTTGGAGAAGAGCCACAATTCCACGCGCTTCTTTTGGTAGATCTTTCATGACTTTATTGTAAGAGATTCGACCGAACTTTCGAAGGATTCGCCCGCGCCTCTCAGCTCGTCGTCGCTCGCTTCGGACTGGGCACCAACTCGTTGTTCGAATCCCTCACGGTCGTGCATTAAAGCACGACCTCAGGAACACCTCGCTTCGCTTCAGTGCCCCCGGAGGGATTCGAACCCCCAACAACAGGTTCGAAGCCTGTCGTGATATCCATTTCACCACGGGAGCAATACTATTGCCCAAGAATAATACAGGTGAATCGGTCACGAGTTTCTAGCTTCCTCACTGTGCTTCGCACAATTCCGTCGCAAGAACTCTCGACTCCAGCTCGTCCCCACCTTCAGCGGATGACTGCGCTTTTCGATTCTCCACGCAAACAAAGTAGTTTGTTTGCTCTGCTTCGCAAAACATAAGAAAAAACCGGAAGATATCAGATTTTTTCTTAGTTTGTGCGGGCAGGGAGAATCGAACTCCCGTCTCGTCCTTGGCAAGGACGTGTTCTACCACTAAACCATGCCCGCTTTTATTGATGCTTTGATGGACACGTCCACCACAAAGAACAGTATATCTATTTTTCGTCAATTTACCATATGTTTATAACAATTTTAGGATACTAGTATATTCTTCGACCATGCATTTTTGAGAGTCGGTCACTGTTAAAGGTCTTTATATTAAAAGACAGTTAGTTTTTCATATGGTCTTTAATGAATGCGTATTTTAAAGGGTAAAATGTGGAAAACTGTGGACAATTAGGGGGATATGTGTAAAAGACAGGCAATTGGACACATGTAAAATGGTGGCAAAAATGACAATAATATAGCCTAGTTAAGCCGTTTTATGTATTTTGTCTCTGATAATGTCCGATATATATGTTTCACGTGAAACAACCACTAAACTGTTACACGTGTAACGGTATTTTTATGAAAAATGACCCAAAACACATACAAATAGGGAAAATTGGAGAAGAATTGGCTTGTCTGTTTCTTGTGAAACGAGGATTTAAGATCGTGGAAAGACACTATTTAAAGAAATGTGGAGAGATAGATATTATTGCAAACAAAGACAAAGTTTTAAGATTTGTTGAAGTTAAGTGCGTTTCACGCGAAACAGGGAATAGTGTAGTTTCACGTGAAACACAGAAAAGGCCAGAGGAAAACGTTACACGTGAAAAGCTTGAGCGACTTTCTCGAACAATTCAAACATATTTAGCAGAGAAACGTATTTCACGTGAAACACGGTATCAGGTAGATGTGGTTGCTATTCGCCTCAATCTAAAGGACAAAACAGCGCGCACACTATTTATTGAGAATGTCCTTTAAAAATAATAGAGGTTGGAAGTTAGAGGTGAGAGGTTAGAGATTAGTTTGGGAGTTGGTTTAGAAAAGAAAACAGCCCCCGGTTTCCCGTTGGCTGTGCGTGAGCTTCGGCTCACGACTTCGGAGATTCTGTTGCCAGGCTCTCCGCGGGCTCCGTAAGTGCTGGGTCAGGATCATGCGCTGACCTCAATTTCGAGGGTGGCATCCGGAAAGTGACGTCGAACAATTTCTTCGGTCACTTCACGCGGTTCCATCCCGAAATCCGCACTTTCCTCGAAAATCCAAATGTGCTTGAAGTCGGCAAATGCTTGAATCTTACCTCCTCCAAGACACTGGATTTTCTGGTTACCCACCTCCTCGCGGAGCTTCTTGAAGAGTTCTCTGTGGTAGCCCTCTCCGATACGAAGCACCACAAGGGGTGACGACCCAACCTCGGCGAGAATGAACTTGCGGTCAATCTGGCCGAAATCGTTCCAAACCACGAGTTCGTTGGTCATTTTCTTCTCCTCAAAGATCTCGATGTGCGTTATTGCTCATCGTTCTGGACACAGTGTACATGAGTTTGAATATATTGTCAAACAAGATGACTAAAATGTTTAGTGGTGATATCTATAAAATAGCCCTAAATAATGGTTTATATAGATTTCCACTTTAAGTTGTCAATAATATTGACTATTATACTTTCTTCGTATATGCTGTTTCTATATGGAATTTCAAGAACTCGTTGAATCACTCGGCTTTTCCGAGAAAGAGGCATCCGTCTATCTTGCCCTACTAAAGCGAGGGGCTGTGTCTGCCTATGGAGTTGCCGTCGCTAGTGGGCTCAAGCGACCAACGGCATATGTCATTCTTGATGAGTTGGTCCGAAAGGGTGCAGCAATTTTAGTCCCTCGCACTACAAAGAAGTTGTATCGTGCAGTACCACCCGAGAATCTTCTTGAACGTGCACGAGCAAGGCTTGAACGTGTCGAAGAGGCGCTCCCAAAAATAAAAGCACTTGAAAAAGTTGGCACAGAGAAACCACAGGTGTTGTATTTTGAAGGTGTTGAGGGTGTCAAAGAAGCACTGCGCTATGGTTTGAGTACACTTGAGAACAAAACTATTAAAGGATTCTACGCAAAAACATCCCCCGAGGTCATGAAAACATTTGGCGGATATACCGATTACAATGACGCGTTGAAAGAACATAATGTGCACATGCAAGGGATTGCACCAAAAGATTCTTCCTTGAAATCATTTAGAGAAAAGGATACAGAATACGGACGAGAGTTCGTTGAGGTGTCTGAAAAAGAATACTCATCAGACATTGCTGTTGAAATTGGTCCAACATTTGTGCGCTTTTTTGATCCACTTAATTTGCAAGGACTTATTATTGAAAATCCCGCAATCACTAAAACAATGCGTGAGATTTTTGAAATCGTGTGGAAGTCATTGGAAAACGGTAAATAAAATGTTAGAGTGTTTGGGCATTTCGGGGCGTAGTATACCGGTAGTACGTCTGCTTTGGGAGCAGATAGACCGAGTTCGATTCTCGGCGCCCCGACCATGAATCCTGTTAGAGATTACTCAGTTTGTTTCTCTCTGTAATAAGAGGAGATGTTTTTTGTCTCTCTATTTTATGAACGTACAATAACTACGGAAATAAGAAGTATTTCCTATCTCTAACGGGATGAAAGACGAATCATTTAAAGACTTTGTATTGGATCAACTTGTTGATATCCCTGATGTAACAGAACGGAAGATGTTTGGGGCATTTGGGTTATATTCTGAAGGAAACTTTTTTGCGATTATTGATGACGGTGTTTTGTATTTAAAAACGGACGCTGAAAGCAAGCAGAAATTTATTGACGCAGGTATGGATTGTTTTCGCCCGAGTAAAGACCAGGTGTTAAAAAATTATTACGAAGTTCCAGCAGACGTACTTGAAGACAAAGAAATACTCGCGCGGTGGGCATCTGAATCTATCACTCCTTTTCAAAAGTAAATAGTATGTGTGGTGTGTGTGTTTTATCGTTGTTAAAGAAAGATAAAATGGTTGTGCGGGTGTTGTTGACTCTGTAGGGGTGCGTTGCTATACTCGTGCGCATTCGCATACGGCGAATCATATTAATTAATATACGTACATATGTCAGATTTAGATGATGTTGTGCTTCCAACGGATGGAGATGAGGAGGAGGTCTCGAAGGACCTTAAAAGGGGTCTAGATCTCGAAGGTGAAGGGATTGAAGATGAAGAAGAGGTGGATGAATTTTTTGACGATGAGACAACGGACGAAGAGTAATTTGTATAAAATACAGAGCCGATACGCCTACCTTGTAATGGTGGGCGTTGTCGTTTTTGCATTTTTTGGTACTATGCTTCTATAGCATTGTTTAATGGGGTACCCGTTTGAGCTTTAACAGATGCGGGCATGGTTTAGTGGTAGAATGACTGCCTTCCAAGCAGTAGACGGGAGTTCGATTCTCCCTGCCCGCACAAACAAAGAAAAAGCCGGATATGTGTCCGGCTTTTTCTTATGTTTTGCGAGGTAGAGCAAACAAATTTCTTTGTTTGTGTGGAGAATCGAACGACGGAGCATGTTGCGAAGCAACTGTGAGTCGCGTCCAGCGAATCTTATGATCGAAGCGAATTAGATATCGCGGGACGATTCTCCCTGCCCGCACAGAAATAAAAATACTCCAGCATCACGCTGGGGTATTTTTATTTCTGCCGTTGGAGAGAATCGAAAGTCGCAGGTGCGCGTCCTGTGGACGAGGAAGCACCGACCCAGTAGGTCAATGTACTCATTGAGACGGGCAATCAGTAGATTGTGCCGAAGAAGGCTGAGAGAACACTTTGTATTTTTGAGCGTATGCGAAAAAATACTTAGTGATTTGTGGGCGATTCTCTTTGAAAAACTCGTGACTGATTCTCCCTGCGAATTAGATATCGCAGGACGGCTCTCCTTGTCCATAAAATTTTGTGATCAATTCTCCTAACACTTTATTTTCTTAAAAACAAAAATACCACCATGCGGTGGTATTTTTGTATGTGAGACAATGAAGTTTATTTTCCCTTCACTGCTTCTTTGAGCGCCTTTGCTGCTGTGAACTTTGGTACTTTTGTTGCTGGAACTTGTACCATCGCTCCTGTGCGTGGGTTGCGTGCTGTTCGTGCTGCGCGTGCGCGAACTTTGAATGCACCCAATCCTGCGATTGCAACTTCACCTCCGCTTTTGAGCGTTGATGTAATTGAATCAATGACTGTGTCCATGATGCGCTCTGCGTCTGCCTTGGTAACTCCGTGGCGTTCTGCAATGCGCTCAACAAGTGCTGCTTTATTCATATGATTTTTTATAACCACTAGTGGTTGGTAATGGTTTGTGTTCGACCGTATATAAAAGTATAGCAACGAAGCCGTTTTTTTAGCAATAGCTGTAGCATTTTGTGTGGATAGAGAATGTGGTTTGACAAAATATATTGATTAAGTTATAACTGTCGCCAGACGAGTCGCTTGAACGACTCACGTGCTGATAGAGGGAAATAATGATCTGGGTTCAGAAACCGCTGGAGAGGGGGACGCCTGTGTGGTGTCAAAGTACCACGCACGATCGAGTACGCGGTATTGTGCTCGGTTCGAGAGAGGTCAAATTCAACGGCGCCGTGTGTGCCGTTGACTATGTCGTCGCTGACACAAGGACTTTCAATGTCCTTGAGATCAGTGGGGACTGGGTTTTCCCCGAGGTGCTTACATTTCAGGAGGGATACTCATGATGGTCATTACTGGACAGTCGTTCTTGGTGGGTGAGCACGAGTTCGTTTGGAGCCCGCCGAGATACTGCCAGGAGTTCAAGAGGAATGTTCTTGGATTCTGGTACGGCACCCCGGAAACCACGTGGGTTGGTCTCTTGAGAATTTACCCTTACGGGGAAAGTTTCAGGGCCTTCAATCTCCGCACGAGTGAGGAGATGAGGGATCTCAACGAGAGGGCACTTCTTGAGGTCCTCTCTCGATGGCTCCACGAGGTGGAACATCAGGAGAAGATGGCCAAAGCTCGCCAGCGAGCTACTCTTCCCGAAGTCCGCCAAGCTAGTGGAATCATTGCCTGATCTACCACGTTCTTTCACAACGACAGAGGTCGGCTCTCACGAGTCGACCTTTTTGCTATCCAATACGTTTTCTGTTACATGTTATACGTTGCGTGTAACATGACTACCGGGCGTATTCAATAACACGATTTTCTCTAATCACATTGACCTTTATTTCACCAGGGAACTTCAATTCTTTTTCAATACGATCAGCAATGGCACGTGCCATCGTTTTTGCTTCGATATCAGTAATCTTTTCAGGATTGATGAAGATACGAATCTCGCGTCCTGCTTGAATTGCGTATGCTTTCTCAACACCGTCGAATGATGTGGCAATATTTTCCAAATCACTCAAACGCTTGAGGTAATTTTCAACCGTATCACGTCGTGCGCCAGGACGACTTCCAGAAACTGAGTCGGCGACCTGCACAATGATTGATTCAATTGTTTCGTACGGATATTCCTCGTGGTGTGCTTGCATCGCTTTGATGATTGCTTCATCGGCACCAAACTTTTGCAAAATACGTCGTCCAATTTCAACGTGTGTTCCTTGAATTTCGTGGTCAACCGCTTTCCCGATGTCGTGCACGAGTGCTCCTGCTTTTGCCACGGCAACATCTGCACCCAATTCTTCTGCAAGCATACCTGCAAGATGTGCCATTTCAACCGAATGTTGCAACACGTTTTGCCCGTAACTTGTTCGGAAGTGAAGACGTCCGAGAATGGAAATAACGCGCGGGTCAAGTGTGAAGACACCGGCATCGTATGCGGCTTGTTCTCCTTTTTCTTTAATGATGTTGTTCACTTCAAGTCGCGCTTTCTCAACTTCTTCTTCGATGCGCGATGGTTGGATGCGCCCGTCTTTGATGAGGCGCTCCAATGCTAATTTGGCAACTGCACGTCGAACGGGATCAAATGATGAGAGAATAATCATTCCCGGTGTGTCATCAACAACAACCTCAACACCAGACGCACGTTCAAATGCCTTGATGTTGCGCCCTTCTTTTCCGATAATCTTTCCCTTCATGTCGTCGCTTGGCAATTCAACGGATGATGACATCACGTCGGATGACACATTGCTTCCAAGTCGGTGAATAGAGGTAACCAAAATATCCTGCGCTTTTTTCTCAAGTTGTTCTTTACCAACAATCTCAAGTTTGTGCATGCGCACCATGAGATCTTCTTCGTATTTTTTCTCAACTTCTTTAATGAAGAGATCTTTTGCTTCTTCTTCAGTGAGGTGTGAGAGTGATTGCAATTCGTGTTGACGTTTTTCGGTCAACTGTTCTGCATCCGCGCGCAATCCTTTCACTTCCTCAATTTTTTGTTTGAGTTCTTCACCTGTCTGATCAATGTCTGTTTGGCGCTTATCAAGAAATTCTTCCTTTTTGATAAGACGGTCTTCAGTCTTTTTTAATTTTTCCTCAAGTTCGCGTGCTTCAGCGCGGGTATTAGTGAGTGTTTCGTGTGATTTTTTTTCGGCGCTCTCGAGGACTTTGTTTGCTTCTTCTTGTGCTTCGAGTAACTTACGTTTTATTTCAAGCTCAACGGATCCGCGCTGACCAAGAGAAACAAGGTAGCGTAGGAAATATCCGAGAGCGATGCCGACCAAACCCGCAGCGGCGAGAAGGAAGGCGACAAGTTTTAAATCCATACGGTTTTAGGAAACCGCGTGAAATTTTTGGAAAAATTAGAAAACCACAGCGAGAATTGGTAGAAAAGAAAAACGTTTCGAGAATTGAGCTGAATGGGTTGTCATATAGTTGCAAAAAGTTTCAAGCGGACTTCACGGTTTATTGTTGTAATGCGTACATCATACGCCCTTTTTTGACATGTGACAAGGTGTTGGGTCCGTGTTGTGATGGATCAAAAAAGAAGCCCGCCTTTGAGAGTAATGGACTCTTTTGGCGGGCTGTGGGCTAGATCGCTCTAGCGGATAGTGACTCGGTCAAGTCGACGAAGGAGAGACTTTGTGCGTGCGAAGAGTTCCTCTCTCAAGGCGATGTCGGCTGTCAGAAGATGAAGAACCGTTTGACCCCCCGTGGCAGGCCTGGTGTATAGTGCTTGCCGGACTTCGTTGATTTCCACATCAACACGTGCCCACTCAGCTTGCGTGCTTTTGAGTTGGGCTTGTAGTCGCCGACGCAGCCGCCATCGTTGCAGAAACTTCTGGAAGGGCATAAGAAGACGCATTGGTGCCTCCTTTGGTGTGGGCATCTGATAGTGTTATAGCCCAGGTGTAGTGTGAAAGTCAATCTGTATACGAAACCTACCGGCTTATTTGCACGAATAAGCCGGTAGGTTTATGTGATTTTCGTACGGTTATTTTTTCGTCGTCTTCTTTGTCAAAATAGAATCAATCACACCATACTTCTTTGCTTCTTCAGCTGACATAAAGAAGTCGCGCTCAATATCTTTCGTTACTTTTTCTTTTGATTGGCCCGTGTTTGCTGCCATGAGCGATGCGAGTTTGTCTTTCATCTTCAAGATGTGCTCTGCAGTAATCGCAATGTCGGTTGCCTGACCTTCAACACCACCAAGTGGTTGGTGAATCATCACTTCGGCGTTTGGAAGTGCGTGTCGTTTTCCTTTTGTACCTGATGAAAGAATCCATGCAGCACCAGATGCCGCCATGCCGACACACACCGTTGCCACGTCGGGCTTCACATGGTTCATCGTATCAATAATTGCCATGGTTGCGGTGACAGAACCCCCAGGAGAGTTGATGTAAAACCACACATCCTTGTCTGTTTCTTGTGATTCAAGATGAAGGAGTTGGGCAATGATAATATTTGCCGCGTGGTCGTCAATTGGTCCACCTAAAAAGATGATGCGGTCTTTGAGTAGGCGAGAATAGATGTCATACGCACGCTCACCAAATTGGGACTTTTCAATAACTGTTGGGATTAACATATAAGTAGAGACTAGATATTGGATATTAGAGACTTGGCTAATAAGTTTAAGACAAGTATAACAGAAACACAAAATATTGACAATAGTGTTTTATACGTTATAATTCTTTCTAGAAAATCGTGGCATTGGAGTCACGTGTAAAACCCCAAGGAGAAGAGGTGTCCGAGTATAACTTGCGCATCGTCAAGGGAGGCGTAGGGAGGCGTCTTGTTCAAGATGCCCGAGAAATCGCAGAAGTCGCCGATCCACGGCGTCACCATCATCGAGATTCCGATGAACGGTCTGGCGGACGCCCTCTTTGGCCGGCACTAGTCGGCTACACGTTCTTCAGCGGTGAGAAAAAGGCCCGGTGCGTTCGCGTGCCGGGCCTCTCTTGTTTCTATTTATTTTTTCTGTAATAAGTCCGGAAGTTTTTTAATACTTGGATCAAGTGGTAACTTGGAAATTTCTTCAGGAGAGAAAAAGCGATATTCAACCGCTTCATCGGAAGGAATGAAATTCATTTGTTTGAGGGTGGTTTGATAGAGAAGTATCATAACCCATGTTCCTTTTGGTGTTGGTCCCGCTGTCCAAACATAGCTTGGTACTGATGAAACCGATTCAACATCAAATCCGCATTCTTCTTTTACTTCACGCCTGACTGTTTCCTGAGCATTTTCACCGTGCTCAATACCTCCACCGGGTAATTCCCACACACCCTTTTTTTCAAGCACTAACAAAACACGTCCATCGTTGTCGCGCACAAGTGCCTTTGCTGAAACACGATACATTTTGTTGTCGATGTTCATGGTGGTTGTTTTTAAGTACTACTAGAGTTTGATAATACTATATTTTCAGGTATAGTGCCCTCGGATGCTTTGTGTTCGTGTTGTACGCACAATTCACGCAGAAAAGGAATGCATAATGACAAGTAAAAGCCCCGCATGGTTTCGTGGTGGCATTGACCACGAATTTCTTCGTGATGTTGCTGAAATCTCAAACACACAACAGGTGCGCTTCATCATTCCGAGGTCGCTCCACGAGGAGATTCTGAATTTCTCGGGTGTGATGGGGTACAAAGGAAGCATTATGCGTACGCTCATCGCGAGCTTCGCTATTGCGCGAAGGATATACCACCTTGTTCGTGATGGTGGGAAGATCCTCTGTCTTTTCGAGAAGAATGGAAAGAAGGAAGTTGTCGAGTTGTTCTTCGACTTCAAGCCGTCAACGGAGGTATAGAGCTGGTACACCGAACACACAAAAACCCGTCCGCTATCATGCGCGACGGGTTTTTCTATACAATCATTCGCTTCTTCGTATGAATGAGAAAACGGAAGGGATTATGCGTTTTTTTGTTTTTCCAAAAATTCCAAGACTTTTTGGTTGCCGAGTGTTGTGGCAACGTACGCCTCAACATTTGGTCGCTTTGCGTCTGGGTAGTGTTCAAGAATATGATCGGTTTCTTTTTTAATTTCCTCGGGAGATGGCTGAATGTTTTCTTTTAGACCAATTTCGTGAAGAATGAGTTGTTGTTTCGCGCTTTTTTCTGCGTCACTTCGCCACTCTTTTCGCAAATCAGCCTCTGTTTTCTTAAGGTGCTCCATGTATTCGTCTGGTTTGATTCCAAAACGCTCAATATCTCCTCTAAACTGCGCGTACATTTTGTCGAGCTCAGCTTCAATGAGAATATCAGGAAGCGTGACGTTTGTGTGCGCAAGAATATCATTCATGATATCGATGCGAAGTGCGTCTTGCGCCTTGTGTCGTTTGTCATACATGATGCCTTCGCGGATTTTTTGTTTGAAATCGTCCACATCTTTGAATGTGCCGAAATTTTTAACGAGATCATCGGTGAGTTCTGGGAGCGCGTCATCTGTTTTTGTTTCGACGCCATTCTTTTTATTTTCTGCATCACGGTATTGTCGGAGCGCATTGTCGATGAATATTTGAACATCTTCATCAGTTACCACAACTTCTTTGTTTCCGTGTTCTTTGACGTGTTTTTGTGCGAGGTCTTTATAAGAGGGAAGGTCAAATTTTGGAAAAACTGCCGTAGTGATTTTAAACCCGAGAGGATTTCCGGCAGCTAATTTTGTAATCGTAATATCAGGGCGTCCAATTGCGTCGATGTCGTGGTGCATGAGCATTTTTGGATAGTGTTCAGAAAGTGCATGCTCGGCCATTTCTGTAAAAAGTGCTTGCTCACCAACACGTTCTATAACAAT